>DASPHQ010001097.1:0-5555 GCA_035629595.1 Urbifossiella sp.
TACGCCGCCGACGCCGTGCTGGCACTGCTGCGGCAGCGGTTCGGCATCACGCGGGCGCTGGTCGCCGCCGCCGGCGACATTACCTGTGGCGACCCGCCGCCGGGCCGCGAGTTCTGGGACGTGGACATCGCCCCCATCGCCCGTGGCCAACCCGTGCGGCGATTGCGTCTGGCGAACGCGGCCGTGTCCACGTCCGGCGACCTGGAACAGTTCGTCGAGATCGGCGGGGTCCGGTATTCGCACATCGTGGACCCGCGGACCGGCCTCGGCGTCACCGGCCGGCGGAGCGTGACGGTCATCGCGCCGCGCGGTGTAACCGCCGATAGCTTGACGAAGGTGGTGATGCTGATGCCGGCCGGCCGCGGCTTCGAGCTGATCGAACGAACCCCGGCCTCGGCCGCGTCGGAAGCCGTGGTCGGCCCGAACGAGACTGTGCAGACGCGATCGACGCGGCGGTTCGCTCAGTATCTCGCTCCCGAGCCGCCGAAGTAATCCAACCCGGAGGACGCACGATGGACGAGCTAGTGAACCAGGTGTCGGCGAAGACGGGCGTCTCGGCCGACACTGTAAAGAAAGTGCTGACGAGTGCCGCCGAGTTCGTGAAGGCGAAGCTGCCGGAGCCGCTGGCGGGTCAGGTGGAAGGCTTCCTGTCGGGGCAGGGCGGGGGCAACCCGCTCGGCGGCCTCGGCGACAAACTCGGCGGCATGTTCGGGAGCTGACACGGGCGAAGCCCGGGGGACGGCCGTTCCCGGGCATTCGTGCGCCTGTGAACCCGCCGCGTGCGTACACCATCCGTACTACGACCAGCCCCGGGACCGCCTCCCGGGGTTTTCGAGTTTGATGCGAGACCGTCATGAGCGCCGACCGGCCGGTGGACAACGCCCCGTACCTCACCCACACCCACGCCGGCCTCACCATCGAAGGCTACTCCCGCGCCGCGGTGCAGAGCTACTGGCGCGTCCCAGAACTGAAGCTCGGCTTCGACCTCGGCGCCCACCCGTGGGACTTCATGGGCACCGGCACGTGGTTCGTCTCGCACACGCACCTGGACCACATCGCCGCGCTGCCGATCTACGTGGCCCGACGGCGGATGATGAAGATGGAACCACCGACGGTGTACGTCCCGGTCGAGGCGCTGGACGACGTAAAGAAGCTGCTCATGATCTTCCACCGCCTCGACCGCGGCCGGCAGCACTGCGACCTCCGCGGCGTGTCACCCGGCGACGAGATCGCGCTGTCGCGGGAGCACGTCGTCACGGTGTTCAACACGGTCCATACGATCCCGAGCCGCGGGTTCGTGGTGTGGGACCGGCGGAACAAGCTGAAGGACGAGTACGTCGGCCTGCCGGGGAACCAGATTCGGGACCTGAAGCTGTCCGGCGTCGAGATCACGCGCGAGGTGCGGCTGCCGCTGGTGGCGTATACCGGCGACACCGCCCCCGCCGGCCTGGACGCGGAGCCGGCGTGCTTCGACGCGAAGGTGCTGATTACCGAGATGAGCTTCATCCGCGACAAGCACCGCCGCGACAAGATTCACAAGTTCGGCCACATGCACCTGGACGACTTCGTGGAGCGGGCCGACCGGTTCAAGAACGAGCTGATCGTGGCCGGGCACTTCAGCACCCGCTACCACCCGTCGGAGGTGCGACGGCTGCTCGACGCGCGGCTGCCAGCGGCGCTCAAGCCGCGGCTGCGGGTGTGGATCTGAGGGGAGTTCGGCACGCCGTTCGCAAATTCTCCGCCACCTGCGGTCCGCCGCGGGTCGGTCCCGGACCGGGATGTCCCTTCAAACGCCGACCGGCCCGGACGGCGCCGCCGAACCACCCGATGCGCCATGACCCGCCTCCTCCGCCAACTCTGGGACGACGACGACGGCGTCATCCTCTCCGTCGAACTGATCCTGATCCTGGCCGTGATCGTGTTCGGGATCATTCCCGGCTTCGTGGCGCTGCGGAACTCGCTGATCGCGTCGATGGCCACGACTGGCAACATGCTGCTGACCGTCACGCCGCACTTCACCTACTCCGGCTACGCGATCGTCGGCGGGCCCAGCAGCCAGCCGATCGCGCTCGTCGGCGGCCTCGCGGTGTCGCACAACACGGTCGTCTACCTGAGCGGGGTGCGGGTGGCGCCGGTCACGGCGACCTACGTGGTGGTGACGCCGGCGCCCTGATGGTCTGAAAGCCCACCCGCCGCGGCGGGTGGGCTGCTTCACATTAAACCTTCACCATCGCCGCCTTCTCGACGCTCAACATCTGCTCCTCGATCCGCGGCGGCCATTCGAACGGCGTCGCCAGCGCCGCGATCGGCTCGCCGAGCTGCGGGATGTCCGCTTCCTTCAGCCGGCCGAGGCGCTTCAGCGCGGCGAAGACGAGCGTCGGCAGCCGCTCCGGCGGCAGGTGCATCAGCCGGCAGCACGTCGCGTCCACGGCCACGAGGTCGGCCCCCATGGCGAGCGCCCCCACCACCTTCGCGCTCCCCATCAGCGGCCCGTCGCCCTCCATGCCGACGATGCCGTCCACGATGGCGAGGTGCGGCGTGCAGGTGCAGGCGATGTCCACGATGCTGTTGGGGATGCCGCGCCAGTGGAGTTCGTTCTTCGGCCACCCGTAGCAGATGCCGGGGAGCGTGCCGAACAGGTTCTTCAGGCTCAGCGTCGCCCCGGCCCAGTGGTGCGTCTTCAGCTTCGGCAGCGAGATCAGCACCTCCGCCTGCGCCACCGTGCGCGACAGGTACAGGTGGTCGAGCCCGGTCAGCCGGCCGAGGTTCGGCAGCTTCACCGGCTCGTCGTGGTTGATGTCCACGAAGCGGACGCCGTGCTTCTCCAGGACGGCGCCGAGGCCGCTCTCCTTCACCAGGAACTGCACGTTCCGCCAGTGCCCCGGCCCCTCCGCGACAATCACCTCGGCGGCGCCCTCCGCCTTGCAGAGCGTGATGACCGCGTCGATGACGCGCGGGTCGGTGTTGATCACTTTTTCGCGGCGGTACTCGACGAGGTTCGGCTTCAGCACCACGCGCTTGCCGGCGAGCGGCACCGCGGCGCGGAAGTGGGCGTACTGTGCCGCCAGGATGTCCGCGAGCGGGGCATCGTAGCTCGCCGCGCGGGCGATGTGGACGGCCGACAGCTCCGGCAGCGGGCGGATGTTGCCGATCTTGTTCAGCACCCAGTTGCGGAGCTTCCCCTTCACGCGCTCGATGAATGGCGGCGACGGCGGCGCCTGCGGCTGCGGGCGTGGTCCGCTCCCGACGCCGACCGTGGGCGTGTCCGTGAGGCGAAACGGGTGGCGCGTCGCGGTGCCGAGCGCGAGGCCGGCCAGTGCCAGCCGGTAGGGGCCGGCGCCGAGGCCATCGGTGCGTTGGATTTCCTCGCTGAGAGCGCCGGCGATGAGCTGGTCCAACTCGGGGAGGAATGCGGCGGAATCGGTGGGGTCGGCGGCGAGGGCGAGCTTGGCCCAGGCGAGGTGTTCGAGGTCGGTCGCCTTCGCGGCGTGAACCCGCAGATACCCCTTCGCCGCGTCCACACGTGGTTCGTCGGTCACGCCCTGGAGCGCGAGCACGAGCACGGCCGTCGGCCCGGGGATCGGTTCGGTGCTCTTGCCGAGCACGATGCGGTTCCCGTAATTGGCGCCGCCGCTGTCGAAGGCGCGGTCCAATAGCAGCTTCAGCCCCTCGGCCACGCGCGGGTGCGTTCCCTTCCCGGCGGCCCGCAGCGCCAGGCACGCCCACGCCGTCGGCTCGACCCACGCGAAGTTCGCCTCCGCCCAGCCCCAGCCCTTCAGCGTCAGGTCGATGTCGAACGCCATGTCCTTCTCGTCCGTGCCGTCGATGACGCGGCTCTCGGACCGGAGGAGGGTGTCGGCGGTGGCGGCGAGGCGGTCGGCGCCGAGGCCGAGCGCCTGTTCCGCGAACAGGACGAGCGCCGTCGGCCACACCGCCTGCGGGCGGCCGCGGGCGAGGCGGTACGTGCCGTCGGCGGCGCGGTTCGCCTCGATCGCCGCGATTCCGGCGTCGATGGCGGCGGCGTACTTCGCGCGGTCGGCGGACAGCGCCAGCACCGCGAGGGCGGTCGGTTCCAGGTGGGCCGGCTGGCCCGGCTGATAGCCCCACCCGCCACCGGGGACGGCCAGTTCGGCGAGCCGGTCGAGGGCGGTGACGGCGGTCGGCATGCGCGAAGTCTCGTCGGCGGGCGAGTTGTGTTGCCAGCGTAGGACACGATCAGCGGCGCGGGAGCTCCACCCGGTTGCGGTCCGGCGGCTCCACGCCGTGCAAATGTCGGACGAAGAAGTCCTGCGTCCTGCGCCGGCCGTAGCCGCCGCCGTCGGAGTGGCCCATCCCGGGAACCACCAGCAGCTCGAAGTCCTTGTTCGCCTTCACCAACGCGTCCGCCACGCGAAACGTCGACTCGGGCGGCACGTTTGTGTCCATCTCGCCGACGACCAGCAGCAGCCGGCCGCGGAGGCGGTGGGCGTTGTCCACATTCGAGCACGCCGCGTAGTGCGGGCCGGCCGGATACCCCATCCACTGCTCGTTCCAACTCGCCTTGTCGAGCCGGTTGTCGTGGCACCCGCACGCGGCCATCGCCGCGCGGTAGAAGTCGCCGTGGAACAGCAGCGCCCCCATCGCGTTCTGCCCGCCGGCGGACGTGCCGTAAATGCCGACGCGTTCGGCGTCGTACCACGGGTAGCGGGCCGCGACGGCGCGGTGCCACAGGATGCGGTCGGGGAACCCGGCGTCCTTCAGGTTGTGCCAGCACACGTCGTGGAACGGCTTCGACCGGTTCGCCGTCCCCATGCCGTCGATCTGCACGACGACGAACCCGAGGTCGGTCAGGGCACGGTGCCACGGGAAGGCGCGAAACGCCTTCGGCACGTGCGAGCCGTGCGGCCCGGCGTAGATGTACTCGATGACCGGGTAGCGCTTCTTCGGGTCGAAGTTCCGCGGCTTGCAGATCAACCCCCAGATGTCGGTCGTGCCGTCGCGCCCCTTCGCGTGGAATACCTCCGGCAGCCCATTCTCCGCCAGTTCGGACGTGTCCGCGGCTTCGAGCCGGCACACGAGCTTACCGTCGGCGCAGCTCCGCAGCTCCGTCACCGGGGCGGCGTCCACGCGGCTGTAGGTGTCGATCAGGAAGCGGCGGTCGGGCGAGTACAGGACTCCGTGGGAGCCGTTGCCGGCGGTCAGGGCGACGAGGCTGGAGCCGTCGAAGTTCACGCGGTAGTGGTGGACGTGGTACGGATCCTCGCCGGCGTTCTTGCCGCAGGCGCGGAACCACACCTGACGCTTCTCCTCGTCGATGTAATCAATGCCGCGGACGACGTACTCGCCGCTCGTGATCGCACTCTTCCGCTCACCCGTAGCGGCGTTGAGGAGGTACAGGTGGCGCCAGCCGCTCGTCTCGGTCGCGTGGATGATTTCGGTCGACTTCGCCAGCCACGTCACGGCCGCGAAGTTGAACCCGTCGAAGTGCTGCGTCCAGACGAACGTCTCGCTCTTCTCGTCGATCAGGTTGCGGGCTTCACCACCGGGGGCCGTCACGGCGACGAGGCGGTGCCGCT
>DASPHQ010001098.1:0-2200 GCA_035629595.1 Urbifossiella sp.
TTGGCACGCCGTTCCCGCTCCCCCGGCGTCATTCGTCCACATCCCACACGACCACCTTGCCGGTCTCGCTTCCGGCCGCAGCGACCACCCCATCGGGACTGAACGCGACCGACCGCATCCGGCCGATGGCCCAAGTGAACACCCGCACGACCCGACCCGACGCGGCGTCGTACAGCTTCACCGTCTTGTCGTTGCTCGTCGCCGCGAGGAACCTCCCGGACGGGTGGAAGGCGATCCCGGTGAAGTGCTGCTTGCCGTCGTTCTGGATCGTCGGCACGTCCCCCCAGCCGCCGCTCGCCGGGTAGATGCGGATCGTGGCGCGCGTCCGGCAGGCGACGGTGAGGCCGTCGGGCGAGAGGATCATCTGGTCCGGGTCGTCGGGGAACGGGTCGGACCGCTCCACTACCTTGCCCGTCGAAGCCGACCGGGTCACCCGGCGATACTCCCACCGGCGCTCCGGGACGAACTCGCCCTCGATCTGGAGGAAGCGATCCCCATTCGGGAACAGCGGTACGGAATGCACAGTCATCGCGTGCGACATCTCATGCGTCGGGGCGCCGAGGGCGGCCGTATCCCAGAACGTCAGGCGGGTTCCTTCGACACCCTGCGGGGGGGACTCGGCGACGACCAGCCGGCCGCCGTCGGGGGACACCCCGAACCGCAACGTACCCCACTTCGGGATCTCGACGAGGGTGCCCGTCCGGCTCCCCAGGTCGAACGCGCACAGCTGGTCGTTCCCGGCGTAGATGGTCCCGGCCGGAGCGAAGGCGACGTGCTTCACCACCTTCGCCGGCAGGGTCAGGACCTCGGCCTTCGACCCGGACCCGATCTTCGCCCACCGACACAACCCGGCCGCCCCGGCCGGGGCCACGATCGAGCCGCCGTCCGGGGAGAACGCCAGCTCGTCGATCCGCAGCTTGGGAACCCCGGCCTTCAGCACCAGCATGGTCAGTTCCTTCCGGTACGTACCACGACGGGGATACGGAATACGGTCAGGCGTTCGGGGTGGTGGTGGGTGCGTGCAAAGATGACCGGCCGAGGGGGTCGCCGAAACCGGGCGGATGATACCCAAGTTTCCCTGCCGTGGGAAGCCGAGGTGGCTTCTCGGTCAACCGACATCGGAACTTGAGGACAATTCGGGGACACTCCCTTCAAGCAAGGTTCGTGTTCTACGGTGAAGTGCGAGTAATCGGTGCTGTCGGGCGCGGGATCGGCGAACTTTAGCAATTCCGGCGCGACGGTTGCGAATACTCGTGCAGATCAACCCGCCACACCCTCAAGGACGAGGCCGCCATGCTCGTGCTCACCCGCAAGACCGGCCAGGAAATCATCATCGACGGCGACATCCGCGTCACCGTGACGTCGATCGGCGACGGCCGGGTGAAGATCGGCATCTCCGCCCCGCCGCACATCAAGGTCGATCGGGCCGAGGTCGCCGCCCGCATCGCCGCCGAAGAGGCCGAGGCGTCCGTCCTCGTCTGTGGTTGACACCCTCTACTGATGCCGTTTACCCTTCGCCCACTCGGACGCTGGCCAGGACGGCGCACGGCGTAGCGCAGGCATGATGTCTCCGCCCTGAGTGGACACCCCGCCGCTCGGCTTCGGCCGGTCGTCGGGGTTGTTTCGTAGACGGCTCCCGGCTGGCCCCGGGTCTCGCGGCGCGTTCGTCTCACCGGCGACCCGCGGGCGTTCCGTGCGGACGGCCGGGCGGTGCGACCCTAAACCGCCCCGCCCTCGATCACGGACGCCGGCGATCTCGTCGGCACGATTCGCGTCAGCCGCCAGCCGGCACCGGCGAGCAGGGCCGCGTACTCCTCCTCCGTCCGCTCCTTGCCGCTGGCAATCACCAGCATCTCCAGGTCGAGCAGCTTCCCCGGCGACGGCTCGTTCCCCGGCGGGATCACCATCTCCACGAGCACCAGCCTCGCGCCCGGCCGCGCCGCGGCGCGACAATTCCGCAGGATCGTGGTCGCGCGGTCGTCCGGCCAGTCGTGGATGATGTGCTTCATGACGTAGGCGTCGGCGGCCGGCAAGGCGCGGAAGAAGTCGCCGCCCTCGGCCCGACACCGGTCCGCCAGGCCGGCCTCGGCGATGCGCGGCGTCGCGCCGTCGGCGACGTGCGCGGCGTCGAACACGACCCCCCGCGGGCCGGGGTACTTCGAGAGGATCGTGCACAGCAGGTGGCCGTGCCCGCCGCCGA
>DASPHQ010001099.1:0-4108 GCA_035629595.1 Urbifossiella sp.
AGCACCGGAATCGCGGTTTTTTCGCCGGGTTCGGCCCGCCACAGCAGTTTCACCCCCGCCCACGCCCACAGGAACACCACCAGGAACGTGTCCCAGGGGTAGTTCAGGTTCGCCACGAACTCGTACGTCACGGGGCCGACCGTGCCGTCCGGCTTCGTCTGCACCAGGCGGCCGATCACGCCGGTGGCCCGCACGTCGTAGGGGATGAGGACGTTTTCGAGGAACAGCAGCGCGAACAGGACCGTCACCGCGAACGAGTTGACGTAGCCGACGGCGCGCGCGGCGGGCGGCGGGGCGGGGTCGGGCGGCGTCGTCGGCGGCGAGATGTCGAGTTGCACGACGCGGGTGCGCAGCAACCGACCCGGCTCGGCGGCGAGGGCGGCGGCGCCCATGAGGGCGAGGAGCAGGTCGTAGTACATGAACCGGTAGCAGGTGAGGAACGCCCCCCAGAATAGGAACGCCGCCCCGAGGCCGACCGCCCGCCGGCCGCCGCGCCACAGGCCGATGAGCACCGTCGGCACGAACACGCCGGCCCACAGCGCCCAGGCCAGGACGGTCGTGAATCGCGTCTCGCGCTCCGCCTCGGGCTTCGCGAAGTCGTGCAGGTAGCGGCGCGGAATCCCCTGCAAATCCCGGCTCAGGTGAATCCAGTTGTCGTTCACGTTGTACAGGGCCGCGGCCTCGCGCCCGACCGCCAGCCAGTCGAACCACGCCTGCACGCCGACGACCGGGAACGTCGCCACACCGAGCGCCACGCCGGTGCCGACCATGGCGCCGACGAACCGCCACCGCCGTTGCACGAGCGGCACGAGGATGAACGCCAGCGCCCACACCGGCTTGAACGCGAACAGCCCCCACACCATGCCGCCGGCGATGTCGCGCTGCCGGCTCGCGAGCACCCAGCCCCACACGGCGATGGAGAGCGTCAGCGTGGGGTTCTGCGCGAGTTCGAGCGACGACCCGCAGCCGGGGAACAGGAGCACGGCGCCGGTGCAGACCGACCACCACACCCGCCAGCGGGTGAGGGCCGACAGCCCGAGCCCGGCCAGGAACGCGAACCCGAGGGCGAGGCACTGGAACACGTGGTACGCCGTCCGCGGCGAGTCGATGAGCCCGAGCGGGGCGTAGAAGATGCCGTGGACCGGCGGGTAGAGCGGCCCGCCGACCGCGGGGGCAGTCACCTTGTCGAACACGTCCGGGGACACGGCGTCGCCGGCGGCCCGGCCGAGGGCGAGGGCGGCGAACGGGTTGCCAGTGAGGTCGGCGGCGAGGGGGAGCGCGGCGGCCCCGCCGACGGTCTTCCACTCCGGCGGGTCGGTGCCCATGAAGCACCACATCAGGTGGTCGGCGTCGTGGCCGATGTCGTCGGCGGTGCGGGCGTGGCGCCACTCGTCGGGCGGGAGGAGCGTATCTTCGCGCTGGGCGGGGGTTTCTTCCGCGACCGGGAAGCCGTCGCGGAGGACGTCGCGCTGCACCTGTCGGTGGTAGAGCTGCTTGCCGTGGCCGAGGGCGATCATGCGGCCCATCACCCACTGGCCGCCGAAGTCGATCTGCGTGTGCCCGTTGGCGCCGTCGATGGGGCGGCGGACGCCGGCGGGGGTGTCGGGGTCGTTGGCGAGCCACGCCCGGGCGGTCTGGTAGCGCCCGGCGGCGAGGGCCAGCACGACGACCCACGCGACGCCGCGGAGGAGTTTGGGGTCCGCGACCCAGACCCAGTACGGCCGCGGAATCAGATAGCCATTACCCACGCCGGCCCTCCGCGCACGCGCCGCAACCCGGACAAGGTGCGGGGGAGGGCGGGGCGGGTCAAGAGGCGCGCCGCAACGGCTGGTCGGCGGGCGGCGGAAGTTCCAGCCGTCCGGTCTCGGCCCACGCCTCCGCGGCGGCGCTCAGCCGGTCCATCTCGGCCTGAATCCGCAGCCGGTGCGGCTCCAGCTGCGCCGCCTTCAGCCCCGGCGGAACGACCAGCCCTTCGCCGATCAGGCAGCGCGCCGCGGTGAACGGCCGCGGCACGGCGAATCGGTCCCAGCTACCGAGCCGCCACGGCCGGCGGTAGCCGACGCCGACGCACACCACCTTCATCCCGGTCCGCGACGCCACGTACACGAGCCCCTGCTGCACCACGCGCCGCGGCCCGCGCGGGCCGTCCGGCGTGACGACCACGTGCCGGAACGGGGCGTTCGGGTCGACCAGCTTCCGCACCGCGTCGACGCCGCCGCGGGTGGTCGAGCCGCACACCATCCCCATGCCGAGCGACTGGATCAGGGTGCCGAGCAGCTGCCCGTCGCGGTGCTGGCTGATGAGCACGGCCATCGACGGCCGGCCGAAGTAGACGGCCGGGAACAGGAGGTTCTCGTGCCAGAGCGCGTAGAGGACGCGCTCGCCGGGCGGGACGTGGTCGGGGTCGCTCGCCGGGTCGATGGCGTGATGGCGGATGCGAAGGGTGCGGACGAGCCCGCGGGCGGCGCGGGTGGCCGCCCACCCGAGGGCCGCGAGCAGGCGCGGGTTGCGAATCTTCACGGCGTCCTGCCTCGCTCGCTACCCCGGCCACTCGCCCGAGAACACCTCGGTCGCGGGGCCGGTCATGTACACGTGGTTGTCGGCTTCCGACCACTCCAGCTCCAGGTCGCCGCCCGGCAGGTGGGCCAGCAGCGCCCGCCCGGTCCGGCCCGTCAGCACGCCGGCGACGCACACCGCACACGCCCCGGTGCCGCACGCCAGGGTGATGCCGCTGCCGCGCTCCCACGTCCGCATCGTCACTTCCGACGGCGAATGGATCTTCACGAAGTGGACGTTCACCCGCCGCGGGAACTCGGGGGCGTGTTCGATCTTCGGCCCCAGCTCCGCCACCAGGTCGCGCTCGCCGGCGCGGAAGTATTCGTCGCCGACGTACACGACCGCGTGCGGGTTCCCCATCGACACGCACGTCGCCTCGAAGCGCACGCCCCCGACCGTCAGCGGGGCGTTCACCGGCGGGTCGCCCGGGAGCGCCGTCGGGATGTCGGCCGACTTCAGGATCGGCTCGCCCATGTTCACGCGGACGCGGCTCACCTTGTCGTTCTCCACCTCGACATCCAGCGTCAAGACGCCGCGGCCGGTCTCGATCAGCAGCCGCGGCTTCGTGGCGATGCCGTGGTCGTAGACGAACTTGGCGACGCAGCGGACGCCGTTGCCGCACATCTCGGACTCGGACCCGTCGGCGTTGAACATCCGCATGCGGGCGTCGGCGCGCTCGCTCGGGCCGATCAGGATGAGGCCGTCCGATCCGATCCCGAAGTGCCGGTCGCTGACGGCGCGGGCCAGCGCCGCGGGGTCGGCCGGCGGCCGCTGGCGGACGCAGTCGACGTACACGTAATCGTTGCCGATCCCGTGCATCTTGGTGAACCGCATGGCGTCTCCCGGGTGCGTGGCGGAATTGTACCATCCCGGCCGGGGGCGTGAAGTCCGACTACAAAGCCCGGGGACGGCCGTCCCCGGGCTTCCCAGTGGAGATGACTGTGCTCGTCTACGAATCGACCGAACAACTCCTCGCCGAGCCGCCGGCCCGGCGCTACCTCCACACCGTCCTCCTGATGGCGCTGCGCGACAAGGCCGAGCGTGTCGAGGTGCGGTTCATGGAGGGCGAAGGGGCGCTCTACTACCGCGTGGACGGCCGCGACTGGGAACTCACGCCGCCGCCGGACGACCTGTACCCGCTCCTCAAGGACACGCTCCGCGAGGCGGCGAAGCTGGTGACGCCCGACCGGCCGGACACGACCATCCTGTTCGGCGTGCCCGACGCCCGGTTCGAGTCGATGGAGGTCGGCTGGCTGACGTACCAGCTCGGCGGTTACTGGGTGGACGTGGTGGTGCGCATCGACCCGCGCGAGCCCTACGGCTACATCCGCCTCGACATCGACGACCCCGCCGACTTCGCCGACGCCGCCGGCGATGCGCTGGAGGCCTACTCCGCGACGCTCACGGGGGACGAGGAACCTCCCGAGCCCACCCCGTAAGGGGTGGGAGCGCTTCGCGCTTCAATCGCCGTTGCGGCCCGGCTGGTGGAGGTCTCCCACCCCTTACGGGGTGGGCTCCGATTGCACCTTCCACGCCGGCCCGGGTGCGCCGT
>DASPHQ010001100.1:0-3181 GCA_035629595.1 Urbifossiella sp.
GGGGTCGCACCGGCGGGCTGACGCCCCGCCGCTCGCCGGCGGTACACTTCCTCCATGCCCCCCGCCCCGCTCCCCATCGACGCCGCCCTCCCCGCGCTGCTCAGCGCCGTGCGCGCCAGCCGCGCCGCGGTCCTCCGCGCCCCCACCGGCGCCGGCAAGACCACCCGCGTTCCCCCGGCACTGCTCGATGTCGTTCCCGGCACCGTCGTGATGCTCGAACCGCGCCGCGTCGCCGCCCGCGCCGCCGCCCGGCGGATGGCACACGAGCACGGCTCCGCCCTCGGCGACGTGTTCGGCTACCAGGTCCGCTTCGACCGCACGGCGGGGCCGAACACCCGCGTCCTCGTCGTCACCCCCGGCGTTCTGCTCCGCCGCCTCCACGACGACCCGTTCCTGGAGGGCGTCGGCGCCGTGGTGTTCGACGAGTTCCACGAGCGCGGCCTCGACGCCGACCTGGCCCTCGGCATGGTGAAGCTCGTGCGCGAGAACGTCCGGCCGGAACTGGTCGCGGTCGTGATGTCGGCGACGATCGACCCAGGGCCGGCGGCCGCGTACCTCGGCGGCGCCCCCGTCGTGGACAGCGCCGGCCGCAGCTTCCCGGTCGAAGTGCTGTACCGCCCGCGCCGCACCGCCGCGGACGGCGTCCGCGAGGCGCTCCAACTCACGACCGGCGACGTGCTCGCGTTCCTCCCGGGCCTCCGCGAGATCCGCCAGACGGCCGACGAACTTGCGGGCGTGGACGCGGAAGTGCTGCCGCTCCACGGCGACCTGCCGCCCGAGAAGCAGGACCGCGCCCTGCAGCAGCTCGACCGCCGCAAGGTCGTGCTCGCCACAAACGTCGCCGAAACGTCGGTGACGGTCGAGGGCGTGACCGCGGTCGTGGACACGGGGTTGGCCCGGCAACTGGAGTTCGAGCCGGCCGTCGGCATGGACCGGCTGCGGCTCGCTCCCATCTCGCGGGCGTCGGCCGACCAGCGCGCCGGCCGGGCCGGGCGGACGCGGCCGGGGGTGTGCCTGCGGCTGTGGGACGAACCCGGACACCGCGCGCGGCCGGAGCAGACGGAGCCCGAAATCCGCCGCGTGGACGTGTGCGGCGCCGCCCTGCAACTACTGGCCCTCGGCGAGACCGACGTGTCGAACTTCCCCTGGCTCGACCGCCCGCGCCCGGAGGCGATCGATCAGGCGAACCGGCTGCTGGATCAGCTCGGCCTCGTCCGCGGCGGCGCGCTGACGGACCTCGGGACGGCGGCGGCGCGACTGCCGGTCCACCCGCGGCTCGGGCGGCTGCTGGTGGAAGGGCGGCGCCTCGGCGACCCGCGCCGCGCGGCGCTGGCGGCGGCGCTGCTCGCCGAGCGCGACCCGTTCCAGCGGCCGGACGGCCCGCCCGTTCGCACCGCGCCGCCGACCGTGTCCGACGTGCTCGACCGCGTCGAGGCGCTGGAGGCGTTCGAGCGGACGAAGCGGCTCGACACACCGATCGGGACGCTACACCGCGGCGGCGCCTTCGCCGTGCTGGAGGCGCGGGATCAGCTCGTGCGGTTGCTCGGGCGGGAGAGCCCGGGGACGGCCGTCCCCGGGCTTTCGAGTGACGAAGTCGTTCTGCGGTCCGTCTTCGCCGCCTACCCCGACCGCCTTGCGCGCCGCCGCGAGTCGGGCAGCTCGCGGGCCGTCACCGTCGGCGGCCGCGGCGTGAAGCTCGCCCCGACCAGCGGCGTCCGCGAACCAGAGTTATTCGTCGGCGCCGACGTGGACGCCGCCGGCGCCGACTCGTTCGTGCGCCTTGCGTCCGGCGTGGACCGCGGCTGGCTGCCGACCGACCGCGTCACGGTGTGCACCGAAGTCACCTTCGACGAGCCGACCGAGCGCCTCGCCGCCCGCAAGCGGACCCGGTTCGACGACCTGGTTCTCGACGACGTTCAAGCCCACGTCGCCGACGAGGCCGAGGCCGCGCGGGTGCTCGCCGCCGCGGCCCGCGACCGGCTGGCGAAGGTGCTCCCCGACGCCGAATCCGACGCCGGCCGCTTCCGCACCCGCGTCCGCTGTCTGCGCGGCTGGCTCCCGGAGCTGAACCTGCCGGCGTTCGACGCGGCCGACCTCGGCGAGTTGCTGGAGCACCTGGCCCGCGGCCGCCGGTCACTCGCGGAATTGTGTGTCGGCCCGTGGCTCGACCTGATGCGCGGCCAGCTCAGCTACGACCAGCAGCGGGTGCTCGACCGCGAGGCGCCGGACCGCATCGAGGTGCCGAGCGGCAGCGAGATCGCGCTGAAGTACGAGGAGGGGCGTCCGCCGGTGCTGGCGGTGCGGATTCAGGAGCTGTTCGGTCTGGCGGAGACGCCGCGGGTCGGCGGCGGGCGGGTGAAGGTGCTGCTGCACCTGCTGGCGCCGAACCACCGCCCGCAGCAGGTGACGGACGACCTGGCGAGCTTCTGGAAGAACGGCTACCCGCTGGTGCGGAAGGAACTGCGCGGCCGCTACCCGAAGCACAGCTGGCCCGACGACCCGCTCGCCGCCGAGCCGCTGCGCGGGGCGAAGCGGCGGCCGCCGACATAACCCATCACAGCGAAACGACGCGGCCGGTGCGGTTGCTCTCGTAGATGGCGCAAATCAGCTCGACGGCGCGCTTCCCCTCGCGGCCGTCCACCTTCGGCGGGCGGTTGTCGCGGATCGCCTCGACGAAGTCGGCCAGCTGGCGGCGGTGCCCCTCGTGGCTGATCGCCTTCGGGTCGGCCGCTCCGCCGCTCGCCCCCACCTTCGCCGCGAACCGCTCCTTCACGGCCGCGTCGTCCGCCGTGCCCGGCGTGAAGTCCCACTTCAGCACGTCCTCCTGCTCGATCACCGCCGAGCCCTTGTCGCCGTGAACCGCGATCTGCTTCGGGTAGCCGGGGTGGACGCTCGTCGTCGCTGTCAGCACGCCGAGGGCGCCGCTGGCGAAGCGGATGGCGGCGACGGCGGTGTCCTCCACCTCGATCCGCTCGTGGGCGAGGGTCGCGGTCAGCCCGCACACGCTCGCCGCCGGCCCCATCAGCCACAGGAGCAGATCGACGTTGTGAATCGCCTGGTTCATCAGCGCGCCGCCGCCGTCGAGCGCCTGGGTGCCCTTCCACCCGCCGTCGTCGTAGTAGGCCTGGCTGCGCCACCACTTGTTCGCCGCCTCGCCGAGCGTCAGCCGGCCGAACTTGCC
>DASPHQ010001101.1:0-2903 GCA_035629595.1 Urbifossiella sp.
GGACTCGAACGCCGGGCGAACCTCGTCTCGCGGCTCAAGGCGAAGGGCTGGCCGGTGGCCGGCGTCGACCTCGGCGACTTCTACCCGGCCAAGTCGGCGGTCAAGGAACAGGGGCTCCTGAAGTACGTCACCGGGATGAACGCCCTCCGCGAGATGGGCTACGTCGCCGTCGGCGTCGGCAAGACCGAGCTCGACGGCGACCTGCTCCAGGTAGTCGCCGGGTACGCGCTGCAGAAGGGCCAGGCGCCGTTCACCCTCGCGGGGAATCTGGCGGGGGTGGCCGGCGGCAAGGTCATCCCGCGCGAGGAGTACTTCCCGGCGGAGAAGGGGAAGCGACCGGTCGTGGGGCTGACGGAGGTGGCGGAGGTCGGCGGCGTCCCCGTCGGGGTGGTCGGGGTGGTCGGCCCGAGCGTGGCGAAGGCGGTCGAGAAGACGGCCGCGAACTTCGGCTTCCTCGGCAACAAGGACGTGCTGGAGGCCGCGCTGAAGGAGCTGTCCGCCCACCCGAAGCGGCCGCGGCTCAACGTCCTGCTGTACCAGGGGACGGCGGACGAGGCCCGCAAGGTGGTCGGCGAGTGGCCGCAGTTCCAGGTCGTGCTCTGCCAGGCCGACGACCCCGAGCCGCCGCAGTTCCCCGAGGTGATCGAGAAGAACGGCGCGAAGACGCTCTTGGTGCAGGTCGGCCACAAGGGCCGCTACGTCGGGGTGCTCGGCGTGTTCCGCAAGCCGGACGGCTCGCCCGACCTGCAGTACCAGCTGGTGCCGCTCGGCGAGGAGTTCCTGACGCCCGAGGGCGACGAGGCGGCGAAGGGGAACGTCGTGCTGCCGCTGCTGGAGGGGTACGCGAAGGAGGTGAAGGAGAGCAACTTCCTGGCGCAGGTGGCGCGGACGCCGCACTCGGCGCAGCTGCAGAAGCCGGACCTGAACCTGAGCTACGTCGGCTCCGACCGCTGCCTCGGCTGCCACGCCGGCGAGTTCGCCCGGTGGAAGGAGAGCAAGCACAGCCACGCCTACGAGGCGCTGGAGGTGTACGCCAAGCGGCCGTCGAACCGGCAGTACGACCCCGAGTGCATCGTCTGCCACACCGTCGGGTACGGGATCAAGACGGGGTTCGAGAACACGGAGAAGACGCCGGGCCTGAAGGACGTGGGCTGCGAGAGCTGCCACGGCCCCGGCAGCGGCCACATGAGCGCCCCGCGCGACGCCGAGCTGCTGAAGCTGCTGTCGCCGTGGAAGCTGACGCCGACCGACCGCCTGCCGGACGTGGCGACGTTCGAGCGGATCGCCAAGGCGCCGGTCGGCGGCCCCGGCGGCCTGACGGACCTGCCGGCCCCTCAGCAGCGGATCGTGAACGCGGTGTCGGCGGCGTGTACGAAGTGCCACGACGCCGAGAACGACCCGCACTTCGACCTGGCGAAGTACTGGCCGAAGGTGGTTCACGGCCCGGGGGCCGCGGCGGCGAAGAAGTAGTTCGCCACGCAAAGCCCGGGGACGGCTGTCCCCGGGCTTTCGGGGTCAATCTTCCAGCACCGCCGGGTCGCACTTCGCGGCCGCCTCGTCGGCCAGCTGGTCGAGTACGCCCTGCACCTGGCTCATCCGCTCAGGCCGCTTGTTGGCGTTGAAGCTGAGACACTCGTCGATCAGATCCGCGAGCGCCGGCGGCAGCCCGGCGTTCAACTCCTTCGCCGGCCGGTACTGCTCGCGGTAGTACTTCTCCGTCACCTTCAGCCCCTCGCCCAGCGGCGCGCACGACGGCGGCAGCTGGAGCGTCGCGAGCCGGTACATCGTGGCTCCGAAGTTGAACACGTCGGTGCGCTCATTGACGAGCTTGTGGCCGACCGTCTCCGGGGCGATGTACTCGGGCGTCCCCTGCACGCGGTCCTTCGGCTCCCCCTTGATCCAGGCCAGCCCGTAGTCGAGCACCTTGACCGCGGTGCCGCGGCCGAGGATGAGGTTGTTCGGCTTCATGTCGGCGTGGACGACGCCCTGCTTGTGCATGTGCGTGAGCCCGTCGGCGATGCGCTCGAACACCCGCAGCATCTTCGGCAGCCGCAGCAGCGGCAGCTTGTCCATCGTGGTGCCGGGGACGTACTCGAGGAGGAGCTTGGCCTTCTTCGGCCCGCTGAACCACCCCTGTTCCAGCTCCAGGCAGTACACCTTCACCAGGTTCGGGTGGTGGAGCATCCGGCCGACGCGGTACTCGTGCTTCGCCTGCTCCAGGTACTTCAGGTCTTCCTTCCCGTCGATCGGGACCATTTTGAGGGCGTAGTCCTTACCGTCCTCCTCGCGGCGGACGTGTAGAATGCTGCTGTGCGCCCCGCTGCCGAGGGTCTGAACCACGGTGAACTTGCCGATCTTGTCCACAGCCATTCCCCCGGTGCGTGCCGACCCGCAATGATAACGGAACCCCAGACCGGCGGCAAACGGACCGCTCCGGGGTGAACTTATGACCCCCGCCGACACCGAAGCCCGCACCCGCCAGGTCGGCCGCGAGATCTTCGCCCGGATCGACCGGAGCGGCCCCGTGCCGCTCACGAAGGCGTGGCTCGACGACCGCCTCATGGGCGTCGGCACCCACGACCCCGCGCTGAAGGTCCAGCTGTTCCGCTTCGTGGACACGCTGCCGTACCTGAATACGACCGACGAGATCACCCGCCACCTCGCCGAGTACCTCCGCGAAGCCGAGCGCGACCTGCCGCGCTGGGTGCGGGCCGGGCTGAAGGTGATGCCGCGCGGCGGACCCCTCGGCGCGCTGTTGGCGTGGGCCGCCCGCACCGGGGCCCGCCAGATGGCCCGCCGGTTCATCGCCGGGTCGAACGTCTCCGAGGTCACCGCCGCCGTGCGTGCCCTGCGGGCGCACCGGCTCGGCTTCACCATCGACCTGCTCGGCGAAGCCACCATCA
>DASPHQ010001102.1:0-2726 GCA_035629595.1 Urbifossiella sp.
CGGACGCGGTGCCCCTTGTTGAACACCAGCGACGTGCTCCACAGGTCCACCGTCAGTTCGTACACCCGCCCCGGCTCCAGGAACGCTTCCTCCTCGAACGACTTGCGGTAGCGCGCCCGTAGGATGCCGTCGGTCACCAGCATCGACCGGCCGTCCGGGTACACGTCG
The DNA here is from genome assembly GCA_035629595.1 of Urbifossiella sp. Taxonomy (GTDB): domain Bacteria; phylum Planctomycetota; class Planctomycetia; order Gemmatales; family Gemmataceae; genus Urbifossiella. The sequence continues at coordinate 169 of DASPHQ010001102.1, forward strand.
GTCAGCTTCACCGTGAAGTCGGTGTCGGGGCAGTCCGACGAGACGAACAGCTTCGCGGTGATCCGGCCGGTCACCTCCACCGGTTCCTCCAGGACGGCGGTCGAGAACACCAGCACGTCCGGCCGCGCCTCGGCGCGGCGCTGGTCCATCGGCCCCAGCGGCACGCCCAACTCCTGCCCGCCGATGTTGGGGACGGGGTTCTTCGGGTCGTAGCTGTAGGTCTTGCTGCCGCGGCCGTCGGGTGCCTTCCCCCGGGCGAGGGTGCCGTCCTCGTGGAAGTAGAACGGGGTCGCGTCGGCCGGCGGCGGCCAGTCGTCGGCGTGCCGCCAGACGTTGCCGGGCGCCTTCGGGTCGGTGGGGTCGCCCATCACGTAGTAGTGGACCGCCTTCTCCCGGGCGACGGCGTTGTCCTTCCCCCGAAGGACGTGATCGAACCAGGCGAAGGCGTCGGCGCACGCCGGCCCCGTAGCGGCGCTCGCCGGGTACTTCAATTCGTCGAAGGAGCCGTGCCCGGTCGGGCCGATCACGAGGCGGCACTTGCCCCGCGCCCCCTCGCCGCCGCGGTAGTGGACCGCCGTGAACGAGTTGATGGTGCCCTGGAGGAAGATGTCGTACCAGCCGCCGGCGTACACGGCCGGCGCCCGCACCTTCGCGGCCTGCGCCTCCGCGTTCAGCTTCTTCCAGAAGTCGTCGTAGCGCGGGTGGGCGACGAACGTTTCCAGGTTCTTCTCGACGAGGCCGTTGCCCCGCAGCCAGCGCTCGAGGAGCTGGGTGCGGAACGCGCCGCCCTGGTACGCGGCCTGGCTGTAGTAGTCGGAGAACGCCACCGAAACGTACTGCGCCTTCAACTCGTCGGGCGCGCCGGGGGCGGCCATGTTCTGCGTGATCCCGAGGGCGGAACCGCCCCAGCTGCCGACCTTGCCGTCGCACCACGGCTGGGCCGCGACCCACTTCAGGGTGTCGGGGCCGTCCTGGTGCTCGCCGAGGCCGTCGTTGCCGAAGATGATGGCGGGGTGCCCTTCGGACTTGAAGCGGCCGCGGACATCCTGGACGACGCACGCGTACCCGCGGGCCAGACAGGTCGCCGCGATCTGGCGGCCGCCGTTGACCTTGTTGTAGGGCGTGCGGACGACGATCACGGGGTACTTGCCGGTGCCGTCGCCGGGGAGGTACACGTCCGTGGCGAGCTTGACCCCGTCGCGCATGGCGACCATCGCGGTCGTGACCGCGGGCGCTTGCGCCTGGCCGGTGCCGGCGAGCGCTCCCAGGAGGAGTCCCGCCAGGAGCACCGCGATCCCGCGCAGCCGCCACGGCGAACGTGACGGGCGGGGCACGGACGAATGACGGTTCATTGTCGCTCCCAGGGGTGGTTCCGACACGGTCCGACGCGGCGGGGGTATGAAATGAAGCAGGGCAAGGGGACGGCCCGTGCCGCAACCCCTTGCCCTGTCTTGTGTGCCGAGGAGAGGACTTGAACCTCCACACCCTTTCGAGTACTAGAACCTGAATCTAGCGCGTCTGCCAATTCCGCCACCTCGGCGTTCGCCCGGCGGCCGGGCGAGAGGTGTCGGTATCTTAAGCCCGACCCGCCGCGCGTCAAGCGGGATGGGCAAAACCGTCCCGCTACCGCTTCATCAGGTCCGCGACCGGCCCCTTGATCGCGCCGGCCCAGATGCCGTACCCCTTCGCCGACAGGTGCAGGTAGTCCGGCATCACCTCGCGGCTGAGGCTGCCGTCGGCCTCCAGGAAGCGGCCGCCGATGTCGAGGTACTTCACCGACTTGCCGTCGTCCAGCTTGGCGATCCGCTCGTTGATCTGCCCGATCTTCGGCTGCAGGTCCGACGCCGGCACCGACTTCGACTCCTTCGTGGACTTGGCCGCGCGCGGGAAGACGCCGAGCAGCAGCACCTTCGTCTCGGGCCGCTGCTTGCGCAGCTCCTTGACGATCGCGGTCACGCCCTCGGCGATCTGCTCGGGCGAGTTCGACCCGCTGTTGTTGGTGCCGATCATCAGCACGGCGACCTTCGGGTTGATGCCTTCGAGCTCCTTCCCCTCGGTGATCCGCCACAGGACGTGCTCGGTGCGGTCGCCGCCGATGCCGAAGTTGGCGGCCTTCATCGGCTCGAACGTCTCCTTCCACGCGCCCTTGCCGGCCCCCTCCCACCCCTGGGTGATCGAGTCGCCGAGGAACAGCACGTCCACGTCGCCCTTCGCGGCGCGCTTGACGAACGAGTCGTGCCGGGCCTGCCACCCCTTGTCCGGCTTCGACACGGCCTTGGTGGCGGGGTTGGGGGCGGCGTCCTGGCCGAAGGCGACGAAGGCCGTCGCGGCGAGGACGAACAGCGGGGCGCAGAAGCGGCGGGTCACGGGCGGGCTCCGGGGAGGGGAGAACGAGCAGAGCCCGGGGGCGGGCGCCCCCGGGCTCTCGGTGGTGTAGTGAGCGGGGCCGCGGGCGGCTCACTTCTTCATCACCGCCCGGAACCGGGCAGTGAAGTCGTCGGCCTTGAAGGCGGAGAAGAGGCGCAGCCGCGGGCCGATCGCCTCGCCGGCCGGTACCG
>DASPHQ010001103.1:0-7342 GCA_035629595.1 Urbifossiella sp.
AATAGACAGAGTTCACAACCTTGGTTGCGTACCCCCCGTGTCCCGCAATCACGAGGGCGCCGGCGTCGCTGCTTCCAGTGTCACCTTCGTCGGAATCCTGGTTGATATCGATGCCGTTGCCAGGGTGGCTCGTGCGTGTCGTTGGGGGATTCCCTCCGGTCGGCCAGACCAAGTCGTAGTTCGAGAGGGACGATATCGGCACGATCCGCTCCTCGTACTCCTCGAGCGTGAGGCGCGGGGGGCGGGCGGGGCGACGGCGCATGAACCGGCGGAGGAAATCGAGCGGGAAGGAACCCATGGGAGTGGCCTCCGACGCGGCGGATCACGGTAGTACGGGCGTGCGAGTCGCGACGAGCCTCACCCCCGCGCCGGTGTCCTCCCCAGCAGAAGCACCTTCGGCCGCGACGGCGCGATCTTCGCGAGTTCGCAAAAAGGTGGTGTCCGTTCGACGGTCAACCGGACAATAATTCTCAGAATCGATCGCCCCACGGGGGCGGCCGTCACCCGCTCCGAGGTCGCTCATGGCTACCGACCGCGCGCTCCCGGACGGGTTGATTCGCCGCGTGCTCGACGGCGACATGCAGGCCGTCGGGGAATTCTACACGCGGTTCCGGCCGGTCATCCTCAGCCGCATCCGCCGCTGGCTCCGCGGGCTCGACGCGCGGATGCGCCGCGTCTTCGACTCCCTCGAGGTGTACCACCTGGCGATGGCGTCGTTCATCCGGGTTCTCACCACCGACAAGGTCGAAGCCACCGAGGCGGGACAGGCGGTGAACCTGTTCCTGGCGATCACCGACAACAAGATGCGCACCCTCGCCCGCGACCACCTGACCCGGAAGAAGCGCAACATTCGCCAGGCGGATTCGCTCGGACCGGGCCACGACTCCGCCCTCGCCGACCGCGGGCCGTCGCCGACGGCCATTATCACCAACCGGGACTTGTGGGAGGCCATCCGCTCCCGCCTGTCCGACGACGAGCGGGCGGTCGCCGAGCGCCGGGCGGCCGGGGAGGAGTGGGAGGCCATTGCGCAGTCCCTCGGCATTCAGGCCAATGCCGCCGGCAGGAGGCTCGCCAGGGCGCTGGAGCGCGTGCTGGCCGAGTTGCGGCTCACCACCCGGGACGTGTTCGGAGGCGGCACCGATTTGTCCGCCCGCCCGCCGAACGGCGACTCTCCAGGGTAGACCGGGCGGCCGAGCCTCCCTCACGTCGGCCCACGCACAGGAGCGGGACGTTGGCACACCCCGAGCAGACGACCGCGGCGGACGACTTCCCCCCCGGAACCGCGGACGTCCTGGAGCGCCTCGTCCGCGCCCCGGCCCTCGACACCCGGTACCTGATGGACGTCCTCCAGCCGGATCAGGAGATTCGGTGGCGGCGCGGCGAGCGCGTCCCGGCGGAAGCCTACCTGCACCGATTCCCGGCCCTGCCGCCGGCCGGCGAAGACGCCCTCGATCTGGTTCTCAACGAAGTCCAGCTGCGGGCGGAACTCGGCGAGCACCCCACCCTGGCCGAGTTCGCCCTGCGCTTCCCACAGTTCTCGGACCCCCTCGGCGACGAGTTCGACCTCGAAAGCCACCTCCGACCGGCGGACCCCGACGACGCGGAGCCGGCGGACGACGAACCGACCGTGCTGGAAACCGTGGCGGGTACCGTTCTCGTACCACCGTGGTATCGCGAACCGGTCCTGCTCGGTCGGGGAGGAATGGGCGTCGTGTTGCGGGCGCGCGACCCGCAGTTGGGTCGGGTCGTCGCCCTCAAGTTGACCCTGAGCCCGTTGGTCGGCGACGCCCGGCTCCACGGCGAAGGGCACGCGATCGCCCGGCTCCAGCACCCGAACATCGTGCAAATCTTCGCCCTCGGCGAGTACCGCGGGCGGGCGTACCTCGCCCTGGAGTACGTACCCGGCGGCAGCCTGCACGAGAAACTCCACGACCGTCCCCGCCCGGCGTGGGGGGAAGCGGCCGGCTTGGTGCAGACCCTCGCCCTGGCCGTTCACTACGCGCACCTGATGGGCGTCGCCCACCGCGACCTGAAGCCGGCGAACGTCCTGCTGACGGCCGACGGCGAGCCGAAGATCACGGACTTCGGCCTGGCGAGCGTCCTCGACCGTCACCACGAGGGGGACGGCGACGTGGTGGGAACCCCGGCGTATCTGGCCCCCGAGCTGGTCGCCCCGGACCGCGGCAACACGGGCCACACCGCCGACGGCGACAAGAAGGTCGATGTCTACTCCCTGGGCGTGATCCTGTACGAACTCCTGACCGGCCGGCTTCCGTATGCCGGGGCGGACGCGGCAGCGGTGCTGGCGGCGATCCGGTCGGGTCCCCCGGCCGCGCCGCGGTCGCTGAGCCCGGCGATCCCGTGCGACCTGGAAGCGATTTGCCTGAAGTGTCTGGCGCGGGACCCCGACGCCCGGTACGCCTCGGCCGCCGACCTCGCGGACGACCTGGCCCGGTTCGGCCGCCGCGAGCCGGTCGCGGCCCGGCCCGTCGGCCTGCCGCGGCGGGTCGTCATGTTCGGGCAGCGGCGCCCCGCGGTCGCGGCGCTGGCGGTGGTGTCGACCTTCGGCCTCGTCGCCTTCGCCGTCAACCAGTACGTCCAGCGGGTCCAGGCCGACGAGCTCCGCGGCCGGGCCGAGGAGGGGTTCCGACAGTCGGACGTGCAGCGGCTCCGGGCCGAGACCCACCTGCGGACCGCGCTGGAATCCCTCAACACGAAGTCCGCGTGGCTCGAAGCCCGCCGCGCGGCGCCAGACCCGCCGATCGACGAGGAGGAGCTGGAGCGCACCCTGGCCGAAGACCTCAAGCTGTACGAGACGCTGCTCGATGCCAACCGCGACAACCCGGCCGTGGCCCGGCAGGTGGCCGTGGCGCACGCCCGACTGGCGATCATCAACCGTCGGCTCGGCCGCTACGCACGGGCCGTCGAACTCAACCTTTCGGCCCTCGATCTACAACAGGGGCTCGCGGGCGAAGGGGTGACCGACCCGGGCTTCCGCGCGGAAGTCGCCCGCACCTGGGACCGCCTGGCCCTACTGTACCTCGACGACCGCAAGCAGTGGTCGAAGGCGGACGACGCCTTCGACCGCGCCGTCGCCGCGTGGCGGGACCAGCCCGGCGACCCACGCGCCGCCGATGACCTCGCGAGCACGCTCGGGAACCGGGCGGTGTACTACCGGCGGGCGGGGCGACTGCCCGACGCCCTCCGCGACCTCGACGAGGCGGTCCGGCTCCGGCGGCAGCCGTCGCCGGAATCCGACGCCCGTGGCCGACGGATCGTGCTGGCCGCGGCGTTGTTCAACCTCGGCAACGTCCACGCCGACCTGGCCTTCGGGAAGGGGCCGGCGCACCCGAACCGCCCCCTGGCTGAGGCGGCGTACCGCGAGTCGCTGCAGCTCCGCCGGGCGTTGTACGACGAGCGGCCGCGGGACCCGACGGCCCGCCACCACCTCGCGCAGAACCTCATCAGCCAGGGCGTCTGGTTCCGGGCGACGGAGCGGCGGCCGCTCGTGGGACCGATGTACGACGAGGCCCGCACCCTCCTGGAAGAATTGATGCGCGAGTACCCCAAGTACCAGCCGTTCGCGGCCGACCTGGGGCTCCTCCGCCTCAACATGGGCAACCTGGAGGGGAGCGCCAAGGAGTTCGAGCCGGCCTGGGCAACACTGGTCCGCGGCCGAAGGCCTCCTCGGCGGCGTCCTGGCCAGGGACGCGACCCACGCCGACGCCCGGCGCAACCTCGGCCTGGTCTACCGGAAGATGGGCGAGGACCTTCGCCGCCGGGAACGTCACGGCGAGGCCGCCGTACGGTTCGCCCGGGCCGAAGAACTCACCGACGACGACCACGCCCGCAACGAGCTGCGGATCTTCCGGGGGCACGCCGCGGCCCTGGCGGGCGACCACGTCCAGGCGCGCGAGATCGCGGCCCGGCTGGAGCGCGAGTCGTACAAGTCCGCTTCCTTCCCGTTCAACCGCGCCTGCCTGGAGGGGCGCATCGCGTGGTGCGTTCTCCGCGACACCGCCATGCCGGACGTGCAGCGGAACGAGCTGGCCGAAGAGTATCGCCTCCGCGCGATTCGGGCCCTTGAGGAGGCGCACAGGAAAGGATTCTTCGACTCGCGGGCGAAGCTGGACCACGCGCGGATGAGGAACGGCGACCTTCAGGCGCTGTTCGGGATGCCGGCGTTCGAGAAGCTCCTCGGGCTTGTCCAAACGGAATTGAATTCGATGCGATAGCGACGCGACCGAGGATCCGGTCACGTCGAACGGCGACACGATACGTCTTGTCCGAACACGTTCTCTTGGTAGCTGGTGTCCCCGGAAACGATGTCGCCGGGTCCCGCATCCGAGCCGACGTTACTACCGTGATGCGGCTTGGGGAGGTGGGCCTGGCGGTCGCAGTGCCCCCGGCGGTGGTGGTCCTGCGGGCGGCGCTGATGCAGGTGCTGGTGAAGGCAGGTGTGGGGCCGGCCGAGCTGGAGCCGGCGATCCGGGCGGTGTGGGCGGCCGACCCGGGGCACGGACCGGCACGACCTGCGCTGCTCGGCTCGACGGACACCGATCGGTTGTGGGTGGCGGACCGGCACTACGCCATGCCGACCCTGGATACGGAGGTCGGCACCGCGCTGATCCTGCCGCACGGGAGCGCGCCGGAGTTGCCGATCCTGTCGCCCGCGGGCGAGACGGCGGCCGGAAGCGTGTTCACGGCCGTCCGCCCGGGGATCACGCGGGTTGAGGCCGCCGACGGCTGGGCGGTGTTGGCACGCGTCGCCAGGCACCAGTACGCGGGCCGGGCGACGAACCGGCACCCGGAACCCGAGGAGGGGGACGATGAGTGAGCCGCTGATGTACACCCGCGGCGAGGGCAACCTGTCCGCCGCATGGGCGCGTGCGTTCCTGGCCATGTCACAGCCCCCGGAGCGGGAATTGTCACCGTTCCTGGTGAGCATCGCGATGGGGTCGGACGGGCCGCCGGTGGAGGACGAGGACCTCCGCCACTCGCTCGAAATCCTGCGCCAGGCTGCTGGTGCTCCCGAGGGCCGTGTCGGTCCAGCTACTTGCCCGCGCTGAAATACGGGTTATCATCAGCCCCAATTCTTGTGCGACGCTACGGACCACTCGACCGTTAGTGCTGCGGATCAACTCCTTCTACGAGGTGACGGGCATGCCACGCCGGATCATCGACTTCCAGTACCAAGGGGCGGCTAGCCCTCCCATGGACGGTTACTTCGACAAAGTGATCAAGTACATTCCGAGCGATGTCGTCGCGGCCTGGTTGCTCGTCACGTCTCTGATCAAGTCGGACAACACGATCGACCAGGCGACGGTGTCCTGGATCGCCTTCGCCTTCGTCCTGGTCTTTACCTTCTTCTGGATGCGGTGGCAGACAACGAAAGAGAACACCAAGACCCCCCACTACAGCCAGACGGTGATTGCCACGATCGCGTTCGCGGTATGGGCGTTCGCCCTCGGAGCCCCATTCGCGTACTACGACTTCTACCGACCGACCTACGGGAGCCTCGCGCTGATCGGGTTCACGTTGGTCGCCCCGCTCCTCGGCGGCTACTTCCCCGCCGGCAACCCCCCGCCGGTCGCGCCGAACCCGCCCAGCACCTCCGGACCGCAGTAAGACGGCCGGGCGGGTTCCAGGGCTGGTCCTGGTCGCGGAACCTTCCCGTGCGCCCCCGGGCGAGGAGAGTGATGAGCAATTCGGCACGACTGATTTCCCCCCGGGACGCGCGGGCCGACTACCCCCAGACGTCGCGCGTCATCCTGTTGGCCGCCCTGGTGACGTTCGGGGTGGTCGGCGGGTTTGCTCCGCTGCTCTGCTACCTGCTGTTCGCGGACCCCGGACGAATCCCGTGGGCGCTGCTGGTGCTGGGCGTCGTGACGTGGCCGCTGGCCGCCGGCATTATCGGGCGGAGGCCGGAGGCGCTCGGGCGAGGGCCGTCGAGCCCTCGGGAAGTCGTCGCGGCCGCCCTGAGTGCGCTCTTGTGGCCGGCCACGAGCAGCTTCGTCCTGCTCCTGTTCCGGTTGCTCGTCTACGGTGTCTGGTACTGCTTGTGGTGGGTGCTGACCCATTGGCTCGGGGTCGGCAATTTGGTTGAGGCGGCGACGGTCGCCTGGTGGGCGATCGCCGGTCTCGCGTTCCTCTACTACTTCGTCGGGATCAGCGAGGTCTGCCGGCAACTGCCCGGCGATCTCTACCCGAACGTCGTCGGCATGAGGTCGTACTTCTACGACCGGGTGGCCCGCAGCGGGTGGGGTTGGCTCTGGCCGAGGGTGGCGGCCGGGGTCGTGGTATTGATCCTGTGCCTGCTGATCCAAAACCAGCCGGAGGTCTGGTCGTTCCTCTGGGCCCTCTACCTCCTCATCGTACCCATCGGCCTGACCCGGCGGTTGGGGGAGAGGCGCGGCCCGTGGGCGCGTGCGAAGGCCGTCGAGGCCGTCGCCAAACTGCTTGCCAGCGCCGGCTACGAGACGGTGACCCGCCCCCAGGCCGACACGGGCGAGATCGACCCGCTACTGGTGAGGGTCGACCTGCTCGCCCGGACCGGGCAGGAGTCGCTGGTCGCGGCCGTGCTGACCGAGGCGGTGGAATTCGGGGAGTTCCAGGACGCCGCACAACGGGTCAGCGCGGCCGCATACGCCCTCAAGAAGACCGGCTCCGACACACTCGCCGGGATGTACTGCTGGCCGGTCGTGTATTACTTCGGGTCCGACCCGCGGTACGTCCCGGACGCGATACGGTGGGCGTTCCCGCCCGTGGCGCTCGTCCGGGTCGACCCGGCGGTGATCGAGAAGGCCGACGCCACGGCGGACCCCAAAGTCCTGCAGGAGATTGCCCGCCCGCTCCACGAGTTCGCCCGTCCGGCGGCCGAGGGGCCCGGGTCGGTGCCCGCCTGAGGTTGAAAGTCCCATGCCGACCGCCCCGCCCGCACAGGCCGTTTCGACCGCCCCGGCGAAGCCCGCGGAGTGGTCGCCGTCTTTACTCAAGGACTTGATTTCGAAATTCATCTCGTCCGCCCAGTCGTACACGCCTCCGTCGCGGGACGCGATGAAGGCGATGGTCGACATGAGGCTGACGAATGAGAATGTCTTACCGGTCGTCGAGCCGATGTTCACCCAGCTCGGGTTCCAGCTCGCCGACAGAATCGCGAAGGACAGGCGCTACGCGAAGTTCGAGTGCAAGTACTCCGTCGCCAGCGCGGCCGGCCGGGACCTGATCGTGCTCCACCTCCCGGATTGGCTGCTCGACGTCCCGATGACGCAGGAGAACCTGGACGCGGTCTCGAAACTCGTGCACTATGAGTTCCAGGGCCTGCCCGTGGTCATCGTTTCCA
>DASPHQ010001104.1:0-9139 GCA_035629595.1 Urbifossiella sp.
TGAACCCCGGGAACGGGGTGAACCTGCGGACCTCGTTCAGGTGGATGTCGTAGACGCGCACCTCCGGCCCGACCGCCGCGACCGTGATCTGCACGAGGTGGGCCTGGAAGAACGCCACCGAGTCGCGGGCGTTCAGGGTGAAGAAGATGTCGCCGTTGTCGTCGAGGGCGAGGCCGAGCGGGGTGCTGTTCGCCGGGATGAAGTCGAACTCCTCCAGCGGCGGCGAGCCGGAGGTCGGCCGGCCCGGCGCCAGGGCGTTGGCCGGGAGTCGCCCGAGCCGGCCGCTGGCGGCCATCGTGAAGTACAGGTCGCCGTCGTCGTTCGCCACGATGTTGTGCGGCCCGCGGCCGACCGCCAGGTCGAAGTGGGTGAACACCCCGTCCGGGGTGAGGCGGCCGATCCGGTCGCGGCCGAAGTCGGTGAAGAACAGGTTCCCGCCCGGCCCGACGGTGATGTCCTCGGGGTCGCTCACCCCGTTGGCCGACACCGGGATGTCGAACTCGGTGAACGACCCGCTGGTCGTCACGCGGCCGATCTGGCCCGACCCCGCCTGGGTGAACCACACGGCGCCGTCGGCCCCGGCGGTGATGCCGGCCGGGGCGCTGCCGGCGTCGGGCACGAGGAACTCGGTGATCGACCCGGTCGTGGTGATGCGGCCGATCTGGTCGGAGCCGGTCTGGGTGAACCAGAGGTTGCCGTCCGGCCCCGTGGCGATGTCGTTCGGCCGGCTGCCGACGCCGGGGACGGCGAACTCGGCGATCGACGCCTGGATGGCGGCGTCGCTCCCGGCCTTCGGGTTGAGGCGGCCGATGCGGTCGCCGGTGTTTTCGGTGAACCAGAGGTTGCCGTCGGGGCCGGGGGTGATGTTCAGCGGCCCGCGGTCGGCCGGCAGGGTGAACTCGGTCACAACCCCGGCGCGGGTGATGCGGGCGACCCGGCTGGCGGCGAACTCGGTGAACCAGAAGTTCTCGTCGGGGCCGAAGACGATGCCGGCGGGGGCGGCGCCGGCGGTGATGCCGCTCAGGAACTCGGTGACGCCGGAGTGAGGCGCGAGGCGGTCTTCGAGCGGCTCGACGCGCAGTCGGGCGCGGACCTGGGACGGGCGGCGGGACATGATGCGACTCCTGGGGCGAGGCGCGCCAGTCTCCGCGGACGTGGTGCGGGAGAAATATTGGCTTGCGCTTGAGCGATCCTACCGGGAGACGTGGGGGGATCAAACCGAAATCCCGCAAACTTCCCAAATTACCGAGCGGCTTTCGTCGACGACGCCACACCCGGCGGCCGCCGGGGGCGGGGGTCGCTCCTCGTTTACGGCGCGGGCTCGGCTGGCCCGACGAACAGCGGCAGCGACTTCTGCACCGACTGGTAAACGCCCCAGCCGAGCGGCACGGCGACCACGTTCCAGGCGACGAGGCCGACGACGAGCAGGTCGGCCCTCAGGAACATGGTGGGGTTGTACGCCTCGGCCTTGGGCACGCCGGCGTCGATCTCGGCGGTCGAGCTGTAGTTGACAAGACTGGGGCCGAGCAGCGCGGCGACCGACCACGCCGTGATGAGGCGGCCGTGGATGGCACCGACCTGATAGGTGCCGAACAGGGCACAGGTCACGTCGGCGGCTTGCGGTCGTACCCCTCGATCAGCCTCCTGACGCCCTCGGTGTTCCGCTTCTGCCGGACCGAGAACGACGCCGTCCTGCTCGAACTCCGGCGGGAGAAGCGGTAGTGGCCGTCAGGGAGGCGTCGGACCGTGGATCGAGGTCATCACCGCCAGCACGGTCCCGCACGGCAAGAGCTAGATCCGCCCGCCGCGAGATCGTGCCGTCTGCGTCCGGTGGCGCGGGTCGTGCCGGCAGCTCACGCTCCCGATTGACGCCCGTGCGGCCGTCGTCAACCGCTGTCGAGACCTGATGTGGCCCCGCGGACACACTCGTGGCAGATGTCGTCGGGGCCGGTTCGCCCCGCTGTCGCATTGATGCGCCAGAACGTGTACGCTTTTTCCGCTGGTCGGCGGCGGCGGTCCGTGGTCTGCTATCCGGTGACACACGAGAAAAAGCCCCCCTCCCCGGCGCGTGTGGCCGTCGCGCGACGGTCGGCGGGGCTTCGGCCCCTCGGGGGACATCCGATGCGAGCGGTCCAAGCGGTTGTCGTCCTCACCGCCAGCCTGGCGGTCAGTGAGCCGGGTGGGCTTCACGCGCAGAGCGTCGACGGACCGGCGGCCGCCGCGAAGGGGTACGCCCTGCGGGTCGTGGCGGTGGGGGACGTGTACAAGGGGGTTCGCTTCAAGCCGGCCACCGGGGAGGCGTGGGAGCTCGTGGCCGGCCGGTGGGAGAAGATGGCCGAGGCCGACCCGCCGCCGGCCGGGGACTACGAGGTTACCGTCGTCCCGGTCGACCCGTTGCTCGCCCTCCGGATCGACCGGAAGACCGGGGCCACCTGGCTCGGCAGGGGCGGGAAGTGGACCCGGGTCAAGGAGCCGCCCCCGCTCAAGGTGCCCGGGCCGGCCCCCGGCCCCGGGTACTCCCTGCGGCACGTCCGCCTGGGCCCGGAGCTACACGTCGTCCGGTTCCACACCCGGACGGGGGACTCGTGGCACGTCGGCCGCGACGGGTTCGAGCCGCTGGGGGAGTTCGGCCCGGTGGCGGCCGGGGACTACGACCTGACGCTGGTCGCCGGGGGGAAGAACTGGATGGGGTTCCGGCAGGACCGGAAGCGCGGGACGACGTGGCTCCTGCGGGCGAACACCTGGCACTTCGTCGCCGAGCCCGAGTAGCCGTCCCGGGGGTTGGCATACCAAATCGGCCGGGTGCGGTGGCGACGCTCCCGCTCAGCGTAGGCCCGCCGAACCCCCGCGCTACAGCAGTCTACCTGCTCATTGGCGTTTCTAGCCGGCCCGCATCGTCCGGGTGTGATCTGCTACGATCTGCTACCCGGACAGCCGCTGACCTGGTTGTTCGGCCACAGGAGGATCGGATGGCGAAAGGCCCCCGAAGACGGTCGCTGTCAATCACGACGACTACCACGCCGAGTACGTGGGGCGGACGGGCGACGGGCGGCAGTTCTTCCTGACCACGCCGTTCGTACCGGCCGAGGAGGTCGGCACGGCAACGGGACGGGAGTTCATCGCACTGTACATCTTCGACAAGGCGGGCCAGCTGGAGTCTGCGACGATCGACGACTTCGGGCCTCGGGCCGCGCTCGACCGAGTCTCGATCGGGCACATGCGGAGGTGATCGACCGGCGTCCGTAATGCCGGAGACGGCCGGGATGACTCAGGAGGCCGATGTCATGGGGCGGATCGCGCGTACGGCGGTGGTGACCACTCTCCTCGTCCCGGCGGCGGTGTTCGTGTCGTTCACCACCCCGCGGGCCGCCTGCGGCGACCCGCCCGCCCGGTTCACCGTCACCACCCGGAAGGCGGACGACACGGTGGCGGCCGGCGGCGATCGGGAGCGCACCACGTTCGACGTCAGGAGCCCGTCGGGGATCAGCCGGGCAGTGATCGAGCGGACGGGCGACGCCTGGCCGAAGGCTGTCGTCGTGCGGCTGCACCTGAAGGGGCTGGAGAATCTGAAGGTGTCGGCCGGGGCGGTCGCGGTCGGGGCCTCGGCGGGCGTCCGGGACGGCAAGGTCGAGGCCCGGCAGTGGACGCCGGGCAAGGACGAGACGCCGCTCGCCCCGGACGACCCCCGCCGGCTGGCGATCCGGGTGCTCGGCAAGGACGGGAAGATGGCCGCCGACGTCCCGCTCGACGGCGGGCACTTCGAGGTCACGCTCCCGGCCGCGTTCCTCCGGGCCAACCCGAAGTCGCTGACCGTCGAGTGGGTCGACTTCTACCGCTGACCCGGGGCCGGCACGGCGAGCGGGTCAGCCGGCCGGCGGCGGGGTCCGCCCGGCGAACCCCCGCCCGCGGCCCGGACCGCGGAGGTGGTCCGCGGTGGGCACGACCCGCGGCTCACGACTCGACGCCCGCCTCCCGCTTCTCCCCCAGGTCCGTCAGGTGGACGTCCAGCGCCCGCACCGAGACGCGGATCTCCTCCGCGGAGATGCCCAGCGACGCCATCATCAGGACCAGCCCGGCCGAGAAGACCACCTCCGCGACGCCCGTCCGGCCGAAGAACAGCAGGAACATCGTCCCCGTGCAGCAGAACAGGCTCAGCACGCCGGCCAGCTGCATGTTGCGGATCAGCCGCAGCCGCCGCTTCAGGTTGCGGATCTGTTCGAGCAGCTTCCCCTCGTGCGACTGGCGGTAGCTCCCCTCCAGGCTGCGGACGAGGGAAGCCAGTCCCAGGAAGCGGTTGGTGTAGGCCAGCAACAGTAGGGAGATGGCGGGGAAGAGGAGCGACGGGGTCTGGAGGGTCAGTTCCATGGGCGGGTCCGATAGGAGACGGGTGTCGAGCCCGTGGGTGCTGGCGGGGGCGACCCGCGGAGCACAACATGCGAAACGCCGCCCTTCTCGCCCTCTCCGTTTTTTCCTACCCGCCGGCCAAGCCCGGGAGAAGACATTCGACTCGGGCGGGGCGCGGATAAGGTCGTCCCCCCCGGACGGGTTGAATGACGAACCGTTCCGACGGCCTGCGCTTAGTCAGCACGCGAGCGATCCAGGACAGCACCAGCCCGATCACGTCGCCGAGGTTGCGAAAGCGACGGCGAGCCTTTCGGGCGGAAGGCGGCAGCAATCACGAAATCGGGGCGGCGTCGAAACTGAGGGATCAAATCGCACCCTGTCGGAGAATAGGAAGCGTGCGAGGTAGGTGCGAGGTGCCAGTTCATGCCGAGTAGCTCGCTGAGTGTGGTCGTCCGGCAACTCCGTACCGTCGCCGGACGGGAGGGAGCCGGGCGGACAGACGGGGAACTGTTGACACAATTCCTGAGCCGGCGGGGCGATGACGCCCTTGCGGCCCTGATCGAGCGGCACGCCCCGATGGTGTGGGGCGTGTGCCGCCGGCTCCTCCGCAACCCGCACGACGCCGAGGACGCGTTCCAGGCCACCTTCCTCGTACTCGTGCAGAAGGCGGCGACGGTCGTCCCCCGGGAGATAGTGGCGAACTGGCTTCACGGGGTCGCCCGCCAGACGGCGGTGCGGCTGCGGGCCACGGCGGCGAAGCGGGGCTGGCGAGAGGTGCAGATGACCGGGACGCCCGAACCCGCCGCCGACGACGCGCGTGACGAGGAACTACTGTCGCTTCTGGACCAGGAGTTGAGCCGACTGCCCGAACGGTTCCGGGCGTTGATCGTCCTGTGCGACCTGGAGGGCCACACCCGCAAGGACGCGGCCCGCCAACTCGGCTGCCCCGAAGGCACCGTGGCGAGCCGTCTCGCCAGGGGGAGAGAACTCCTGGCGAGGCGGCTGGCCGGGCGTGGTCTTGTCGTCCCCGGCGGGTGCGTGGCGACGACCCTTTCGCATACCGCGGTGGCCGGCGTGCCCCCGGCCGTCGTGGCTTCCGCGATCAACGTGGCGACCCTCGTTGCGGCGGGGAAGGCGGCCGGGGTGATCTCCGGTCCCGTTGCCACACTCACACAAGGGGTGCTGAAGACCATGCTCCTCAACAAGATCATGACGACGACTGTGGCGGTGCTGGCGTTGGGCCTGGTGGCAATCGCCGGAGGCAGCCTGGCCGGCGGGCAGACCGAGAGCAGGGACAAGCCGGCGGTCGAGAAAAACGTGAGGCCCCCAGTTGTGGAGAAGGCCGTGGAACCGGGAGCGATCCACAAGCCGGCGAGGAAGGAGACGGAAGTCGCCTGGGGCAAGGAGGCGGGTGGACTCCAACTCGGCCTCGTCCGCGTGCCCGCCGACACGACCGCCTACCGGCCCGGCGAGACGATGGAGTTCGGCGTCCGGGTGAGGAACGTCAGCAAAGAGAAGATCACGATCAGCTACGGACGACCGGAATCCACCCCGGCGATCACCAACACCAAGGGTGAAACCGTCAATGTCGCCATGCCGCCCCGGCTCGGAATCATCGTGATCCCGACCGAAAAGGTACTCCAGCCCACCGAAACGTTTGAACTGTACATCCGCAAAGTCGCGGTGAAAGAGGTGCTGAAGGGGGAAGCCGAGCAGAAGGGCCATGTCGGCACGCCGACGATTCGGGTCGGGACGGGCAAGTACAGGATCGCATTCCCCGAATTCGTGGCCGGCGATCTCGTGCGTTCGACGGGTGAAGTCGAATTCGAGGTGGAGGACGGCGACGAAAGGAAGCTGCCCGGACAGAAGGAACCCTTCACCGCCTGGGGCAAGGAGGTCGGCGGACTGCAAGCCGGCTTGAGCGTCCGCCCCGGCGGGAAGCAGGTCTACCGCCACGGTGAGATTGTCACGCTCGGCGTCCGGGTCCGCAACGTCGGCAAGGAGGCGGTGACGTTCGAGTACGTCCGCCAGTTCTTGGACGAGAACCCGCCGACCGTCACGGACGCCGGCGGCAAGGTGGTTCCGCACGGAAAACTCGACGTTCTGGGTGTCTGGCACTTGCCGGTGCCGGTGTCCCTGGAACCGGGCAAGGAGATCGAGCTTGAGTCGCGGATGAGCGGCGGAGCAAACCGCGCCGGTGCCCCGGAGTTGCGGTACGAACTCAGGCCGGCAGACGGGTGGAAGTCCACCACCCGGAGCTCCCCCCTCTTCGTGGGCACCGGGAAGATCGGGCTTCAGTTCGAGCGGGTGCTGGGCAGTTCTTCGATCGGGCCGATCAAACTCGACCCCGCACTGAGCAAGCTCGCCACCGGGAAGTTGGAACTCGAAGTCGAAGTGGACCCGGCGGGGAAGCAGACGGTTCTCACGCCCGACGAAGCGACCCGGATGAAAGAAGGGAGCAAACTGACCGTGGAGTATCGGGTGGCGTCCGTGACCAAAGCGGTGCTCCTCAAGACCAGCACCAAACAGGACGGTTGGGTCACGGGTCACGGCCCCGATGACGTGTGCCTTCGCCCCGAATACCCCAAGGACGGGGCGCAGGGGCGGTTCCTGTCGATCCTGACCCCGAACGCCATCGGCCAACTCAACAAGGCGGGCGTCCGGGACATCGAGAAGCACTTCAGCGGCAAGACCGTCCGTGTCACGGGGCCGATTGTGAGGCACGATTACCGCGGCCGCGGGACTCCCGTGGAAGTCGAGATCGTGGTCAACGACCTGAGCCAACTCGGAGTGCTGGACTAAAGGGATCTCGTGCTCTTCCCGGCCGCGTTCAGCCTCGCGCCCCCGGGGCCAGCTCCGTCGCGGCGTTCACCCCGGCCGCCGCCTCGGGCAGGATGCCGAGCCGCGCGTACACCGGCCGGGCGTGCCGCCGCAGCCGCGGCAGTTGGGTGGCGAAGACGAGCCCGCCGGCGAGCACGAGCAGGCCCGACCCGGTGACCACCGCCCGGACGCCGACCGGCCCCGCGAGCCACCCGGCGAGCAGGCTCCCGAACGGGGCCGCCCCCTGGAACGCCATCCCGAAGAAGCTCATCACCCGGCCCCGCTTGTCCTCGTCCACCATCGTCTGGATCAGGGTGTTCGCCGCCGCCATCTGCACCATCATCCCGGCCCCGGCCAGCACCAGCAGCCCGGCCGACAGCCAGAGCGTCCCGGAGTGCGAGAAGCCGACCAGCGCGGCCCCGAGGGTGAGGGTGGCGACGACGATCACCCGGCCGAGCCCGAGCACCGACGCCCGCGACGCCAGGTACACCGCCCCGCCGAGGGCACCGACGCCGGACGCTGCGGACAGGAGGCCGAGGGTGTGCGGCCCGCCGCCAAGGACGTCGGCCGCGAATACCGGCAGCAGGACGCCGTACGGCATGGCCGCGAAGCTCACCAGCGCGAGCAGCAGCAGGAGGGCGCGGATCGGGGCGAACCCGAACGCGTACCGCACGCCTTCGATCATGTGCCGCCCGACCGACGCCGCGGTGTGCGTCCGCTCCTTCCTCGGGAGTCGCATGGCCAGCAGGGCGGCAACCACCGCGAGGTAGCTGACGGCGTCGACGACGAAGCACCACGCCTCGCCGGCGGCGGCGATCACCGCCCCCGCGACCGCCGGGCCGACCAGCCGGGAGCCGTTCACCAGCGACGAGTTGAGGGCGATCGCGTTGGGCAGGTCTTCGCGCCGGCTCACCATCTCCACCAGCAACGCCTGCCGGGCGGGCATGTCGAACGCGTTCACCAGCCCCTGGAGGACGCTCAGCCCGGCGACCAGCCAGACGGTGCCGGTGCCCGGCCCGGCGGTGAACGCGACCCACGCGAGGGCGGCCGACTGGACCAGCGACAGGAGTTGGGTGACGACCAGGACGGTGTGCCGGTTCCAGCGGTCCACGAGCACCCCGGCGAGCGGGGCCACGAAGAACGTCGGGGCCAGGCCGGCGAAGCTGACGACCCCGAGGAGCCACGCCGCGTCCGGGCCGCCGAGGCGGAACACGAGCCAGCCGGTGGCGAGGCGGGACATCCACGTGCCGACGAGGGAGACGCCCTGGCCGGCGAAGAACAGCCGGTAGTTGCGGTCGGCGAACGCCCGCCCCATGGCCCGCAGGCGCGACGCGGGTGCCGGGGCCGCCGCCGTCATGGTCGATCCTCTCCCCGGCGTCGGTAGCGCACGCCTAAAATGGCGGACGTCGCGCCGCCCGTGCGGCCGGCTCGGAGCATCCCCCATGCCGCACTTCGTCTGCGTGACCTGCGGGACGCAGTTCGCCGCGATCGAGCGGGAGCCCGACGGGTGCCCGGTCTGCCTCGACGAGCGGCAGTACGTCGGCCCCGGCGGGCAGCAGTGGACCACCCTCGCCGGGTATGCGGCGACGCACCGAAACGTGTTCACCGAGGCGGAGCCGGGCCTGCACGCGATCCACCCGGAGCCGAAGGCCGGGATCGGCCAGCGGGCGTTCCTGGTCCGCACCCCGGCGGGCAACGTGCTCTGGGACTGCGTCCCGCCGCTCGACGCCGAGACCGTCGCCGACGTCGAGAGGCTTGGCGGGCTGGCGGCGATCGCGGTTTCCCATCCCCACTACTACACGACGATGGTGGAGTGGAGCCACGCGTTCGGGCGGGTGCCGGTCCACATCCACCGGCTCGACGCCGGGTGGGTGATGCGCCCGGACCCCGTGGTGACGTTCTGGGAGGGCGACACGAGGCCGCTCCCGGGTGGGCTGACGCTGGTGAAGACGGGCGGCCACTTCGACGGGTTCCA
>DASPHQ010001105.1:0-12393 GCA_035629595.1 Urbifossiella sp.
AACGGGGCGGGTAGCCGCGGGCTTCAGCCCGCGCCCGCCTGCGGCGGAGTTCCAGGGAGCCACGTCCCGCGAACACCGCCGACGCAGCGCGGGCTGAAGCCCGCGGCTACCCGCCCCGTTGGGGCGGCTACCGACCCGCCCACCGCTGGTACTGGTGGACGCCGTTGACCAGCACCAGCGCCGCCCAGCCGAACCAGCGGAAGAACGCCGCCGGATAACTCCGCCGCCGCCCCGGCTCGGAGACATGGTCGATGAACTCCCCCAGCGCCGGCGACCACACGCACACGACGGGGAACACCACGAACGTCAGCATCTCGCGCGTCGTCCACGGCTTCGGCCCGGGGACGAGGTAGCCGAGGACGAAGAACAACATGCCCAGCGCCAGCGCCGCGGCGCGCTCGGCGGTCCACAGCGGCGCCGGCGGGGCGGCGGGCGCTTCCGGCGGCGGGCGGCGCTTCCGGCGGGCGATGGCGCGTCCTCCGTCAGTCGGCGACGCGCTTCGTCATGCCGCCGTAAGCGTCGATGCGGCGGTCGCGGAAGAACGGCCAGTTCCGCCGCACGTCCTCCATCAGCTTCCGGCTGCACGTCACCGTCAGAATCTCTTCCTTGTCGTGGCTGGCGCGCTTCAGCACCCGGCCGAACGGGTCGCTCACGAACGACCCGCCCCAGAACTCCAGCCCCTCGCCGACAATGACCTCGTGGCCGACGCGGTTCACCCCGGCGACGTAGGTGCCGTTGGCGATGGCGTGGCCGCGCATGCTCGTCTCCCACGCGGAGTGCTGCGCCTCGCCGTACTCGGCCTTCTCGCGCGGGTGCCAGCCGATCGCCGTCGGGTAGAAGATCACCTCCGCCCCTTGCAGCGCCGTCAGCCGCGCCGCCTCGGGGTACCACTGGTCCCAGCACACGAGCGTGCCGACCTTCGCCGGCGCCGTGTGGAACACCTTGAAGCCGGTGTCACCGGGGGTGAAGTAGAACTTTTCGAGGAACATCGGGTCGTCGGGGATGTGCATCTTGCGGTAGATGCCGAGGAGTTCGCCCTTCGCGTCGTGGACGGTTGCGGTGTTGTGGTACACGCCGGCCATGCGGCGCTCGAACAGCGACCCGACCACGACGACGCCGTTGGCCTTCGCCGCCTTCGACAGTCGTTCTTCGCTGGGTCCGGGGACGGGCTCGGCGAGGTCGAACAGGGCGATGTTTTCCTGCTGGCAGAAGTAGTACCCGGTGAACAGCTCCGGGAGGCAGACGACCTGCGCCCCCGCCTTGGCGGCGGCGGCGATGCCGGCCTCGGCGGCGGCGAGGTTCGTCTCCTTGTCCGGCGCCATGCGCATCTGCACGAGGCCGATGGTAAACGTGTCCGACATGCGCGGGGGTTCCTGGTGCGTTCCGTCCGGACGGTGAAAGGGTCGGTAGCCGCGGGCTTCAGCCCGCGCGACGTAAGCGGTGTCACAGGGGCGATGCTCCCTGGTACTCCGCCGCAGGTGGGCGCGGGCTGAAGCCCGCGGCTACCGGCCCACGACCTGCGACCCACGACCGCAACCGGCGCCGGGATTCTACCACCGCCGGCATCCCCTTCTTATACCGAACCCCACCACCCGTCCGTTCCCCCGGCGAGGCTCTCCCGTGTCCGTCAACATCACCAGCGTCCTGAACGAGACCCGCCGCTTCGAGCCGCCGGCCGACTTCGTCGCGAAGGCGAACGTCTCCGCCGCCGAGCGCGACCGCCTCGCCGCGTGGGCCGAGCGCGATCCCGACGGCTTCTGGGCCGAACAGGCCAAGACGCTCGACTGGTTCACGCCGTTCACGCAGGTTCTCGACTGGTCGAACGCCCCGCACGCGAAGTGGTTCGTCGGCGGCAAGCTGAACGTCGCCCACAACTGCCTCGACCGCCACGCCGCCGGGCCGCGCAAGGACAAGACGGCGATCATCTTCGAGGGCGAACCCGGCGACACCCGCACGCTGACGTATGCGCTGCTGCACGCCGAGGTGTGCAAGTTCGCCAACGCCCTCAAGGCGCTCGGCATCCAGAAGGGCGACCGCGTCACCATCTACATGCCGATGGTGCCCGAGGCCGCGGTCGCCATGCTCGCCTGCGCCCGCATCGGCGCCACGCACTCTGTCATCTTCGGCGGCTTCTCCGCGGAGGCCGTCGCCGACCGCAACAACGACGCGCAGGCGAAGCTCGTCATTACCGCCGACGGCGGCTGGCGCCGCGGCAAGGTGATTCCCCTCAAGGCGAACGTGGACGCGGCGCTGGAGAAGTCGCCGAGCGTGCAGACGTGCGTGGTGCTGAACCGCTGCAACACGGCCGTGGAGATGAAGGCGGGCCGCGACCACTGGTGGCACGAGCTGGTGGCGAAGGCGAGCGCCGACTGCCCGGCCGAGCCGCTGGACAGCGAGCACCCGCTGTTCATCCTCTACACGTCCGGCAGCACCGGGAAGCCGAAGGGCGTGCTGCACACCACCGCCGGCTACCTCCTCGGCGTGTCGCTCACCCACAAGTGGGTCTTCGACATCAAGGAGGACGACATCTACTGGTGCACCGCCGACGTCGGCTGGGTGACGGGCCACAGCTACATCGTGTACGGCCCGCTGGCGAACGGCACGACGGTGGTGATGTACGAGGGCGCCCCGAACCAGCCGAAGGAGGACCGGTTCTGGGAGGTGATCGAGAAGTACAAGGTGACGGTGTTCTACACCGCGCCGACGGCCATCCGGGCGTTCGTGAAGTGGGGCGACCAGCACCCGAAGGGGCACGACCTGTCGAGTCTGCGGCTGCTCGGCAGCGTCGGCGAGCCGATCAACCCCGAGGCCTGGATGTGGTACCACGAGGTAATCGGCGGCGGCCGCTGCCCGATCGTGGACACGTGGTGGCAGACCGAGACGGGCGCCATCATGATCTCGCCGCTACCGGGGGCGATGTTCACGAAGCCCGGCAGCGCGACGAAGCCGCTGCCGGGGGTCGCGGCGGTGGTGGTGGACAAGGAGGGGAACCCGGTGCCGGCGAACGAGGGCGGCTTCCTGGTGGTGAAGCGGCCGTGGCCGAGCATGATGCGGACGATCTACGGCGACGACGAGCGGTTCAAGGCGACGTACTGGTCGAACTACCCCGGCGTGTACTTCACCGCCGACGGCGCCCGCCAGGACGACGACGGCTACATCTGGGTGATGGGCCGGGTGGACGACGTGTTGAACGTGAGCGGCCACCGGCTGAGCACGATGGAGGTGGAGAGCGCGCTGGTGAACCACCCGCAGGTGGCGGAGGCGGCGGTGGTGGGCCGGCCGGACGACCTGAAGGGCGAGTCGATCGTCTGCTTCGTGACGCTGAAGGCGGGTGTGCCGGCGTCGGACGAGCTGAAGGCGGCGATGAAGGCGCACGTGGCGAAGGAGATCGGGGCGCTGGCCCGGCCGGACGACATCCGGTTCACGGACGCGCTGCCGAAGACGCGGAGCGGGAAGATCATGCGGCGGCTGCTGCGCGACATCGCGGCCGGCCGAGAGGGGAAGGGCGACACGACGACGCTGGAGGACTACAGCATCCTGGCGAAGCTCCGCGAGCAGGACGAGGGGTGAGGTAGAATGTCGGTGCCGGCCCCGGGAGGATCACGCATGGCGACGTTGCTCGAACAGCTGGAAGGGCTGCGAACGCTCCGCCCGAACTGGGACGGGTACAACGCCGACGCGCCCATCCCGGAAATCCTGGAACTCGCCCGGGACTTCGTCGCGTTCTTCGACGGGTTCCCGTTAGCTGCGGGGCGGGTGATCCAGGTCTACGCGACCCGGGTGGGCGGCGTGCAGTTCGAGTGGGAGGACGAGCGGTTCGAACGCGAGTTGGAGCTGAACCCGGACGGGTCGATCGCCATGCTCCACGTCAACCGGGCGACGGGGGCGATGAAGGAAGAGCGCTTCGAGCCCGGCCGCGGGGCGATCAGCCCCGGGTTGCTTCCGCGACTGCTACCCAACTACGCGCCCGGCGAAACACTTCGAGCGGCTGTCTGACGGCGGCCTCATCGTTTCCGCGGCGCCATGTCGTTGCCTTCTGCGCATGCCAGCGCAGGCTAAAGCCTGCCTCTACCAGACGTTGCAACTCATTCGCAGCACTTCTCCTGGATTCGAAGTGTACCGGCCGAGAGTGAAGTGGGCCGACTCTCACAGGTTCCCGCCCCTTGGAATTCCACGGTCGGATACCCCACGATTGACCACTTGGGTCCACCCCGAATCGAGTAATTCCGAGTTGTGGCACCGTTGGACACCGAAGTGGTGTCGGGCGGTGGTACCAACTCGTCCCGAATCGAGCAATTCCGCGTTGTGGCACTCCACAGCTTGCTTACCCTTCAAGTGAGGGGCCACAGGTTCCCCGGCACGAGGCCATGATGCGGGGGTCACGACCGCCGGAGTATGAGGCCACTGGAAGCGGTTCTCCCCACCTCCCGCGTAGGTGGCATCATCAGCCCAAGTTGCGAGCCGGCTTGGGCGACCCGGACAGCCATGAAGAACGAGGGGAGCGATGACACCCGACCACATTCACGACGACGAGCTCATCCTCCGACACATCCCCGGGTGGCCGTCGCACCAGTCCCCGTCGGACGGGCGAATCACGAACGTCAACTTCCGGCTTCGCCCAGACGAAACGGGGTACTCGGTCAGCCGTGCGGGGCTGACGACCCCCGACGCTCTGATGGCCCGGCTGGGCAACCCGGTGGCCGGCTCCCGGATCGCGGTCGCCAATGTCGCCGACATCCGCGCGCTCGGTTTCGAGGTCGTCCGAGACCCGCTTCCAGACGACCCAGGGCACGCCGAGATCCGCCCCACGACGGCCGACCCGCACGCCAAGGACGTGCAACGGGCGCTGGCGGCCCTGTTCCGCTACGTGTGAGTGTGGGAACCCCCGGCGAACGGCGCGACGTCAGTCCGCCGGTCGAGGCGCCAACCGCCTACCGGGTGCGCGGTTGGCGGATGCTGCGGGGGAGACCGCCGGAGGTAGTTGGTGGCGCCACCGGCGGACTGACGACGCGCCGTTCGCCGGGCGGAACGACGCCCGTCCCGCCATCATTGTTTCCGCGACCCGGTGGGGGGTCGGCCGGAAACAATGATCCCCGCTCGAACGACCGCGGCCCGCCGGCCGCGGGACAGAAGGCGACATGGCCGAAGGGCTTGCGTCCGAGTGGCGATTGTCCGTGCGTCCGGCCGGACGAACCATCACGCGAAGCGGGTGACATGTTTCCGCGACCCGGTGGGAGGGGCGACGGAAACAATTATTTTCGCCCCGACGACGGCTCCGGCACGCCGGCCGGCGGGGTGGCGTCGCGGATGGCGAGGTGGCGCGTCAGCGCCGTGATCTCGCGCTCCAGCCGCAGGCAGCGGGTGTACAGGTAGAACGCCACCCACAGCCCGCCGAGCGCCGTCAGGTACAGCACCACGTCGGCGGCGCGGCCGATGCCGAGCAGGTTCGCCACCACCTGCAACAGCCCCGGCTCGGCGATCGTCACCGCGGCCGCGGCCCACGCCGCCAGGCGCAGGAGGCGCAGCCCGTGCGTCAGCGGCGACCGGCCCCAGCGCCACACGTCGCGCAGGAGCAGCGCCGCCAGCACCGTCACCGCCGCGATCTGGAACAGCGTCATTTCATCACCCGGCCGACCAGCAGTTGCCACACGATGCGGATCGAGTTCCACGAACTCTGGCCCTTCGCCAGCGTCGCCGCCGTGTAGCGGATCGTCACCGGCACCTCGACGTAGCGCAGGTTCAGCCGACGAACCTCGTCGAGGATTTCGGAGGCGTGCGCCATGCGGTCCTGGCGGATGCCGATGGCGTCGGCGGCGGCGCGGCTCAGCGCGCGGAAGCCGTTGTGGGCGTCGGTCACGCGCACCTGCGACACGACCCGCGTGAACAGGACCGCCGCCTTGAGCACGAGCCGGCGCGACGTGGGCATGCCGACGGTGCGGCCGAGGAAGCGCGAGCCGAGGGCGGCGTCGGCGGTGCCGGCCACCACGGGCGCCAGCAGCGCTGGCAGGTCGGCGGGGTCGTGCTGGCCGTCGGCGTCGAACGTGACGACGAACTCGGCCCCCTGTTGTAGCGCGAAGCGGATGCCGGTCTGGAGGGCGGCGCCCTGGCCGCGATTGATCGGGTGGCGCAGCACCCACACGCCGGCGGCGCGCGCCACGGCGGCAGTGTCGTCGCGGCTGCCGTCGTCCACGACGACGACGTTGCGGGCGTGCGGCGCCAGCTCGGCGAGGGTGCCGCCGAGGCGCGCGGACTCGTTGTACGCGGCGATCACGACCCACACGCCGGGCGGGGTCATCGGGCGATCTCCGTGAGGCGGGACAGCTTGACCGCGGCGGCGGTCAGGCGGCCGCGCACGAGGTCGGCGGCGGCGCGGTACAGCAGGTGAAGGCGGACGATGCGCTTGCCGCGGCCGGCGCGGCGGACGGCTTCCCACCCCTTGCCGCGGCGGCGGGCCTCGGCCGTCAGCTCGTCGTACAGCGCCGCCTCCTCGTCGAACCGTAGCAGCGTCTCGGTGTACTCGGCGGTCGCGTTCCCGACGTGGCGGCGGTAGGCGTAGGCGGTGTCGGGCAGGCCGACGATCACGTCGCCGGCGGCGAGGAGGCGGGTGAAGAAGTCGAGGTCGAGGACGAACCGCCAGCGCGGGTCGAACCGCCGGCCGCGGAGGCGGTCGGTGCGATAACACACCGTCGGGCACATGATGAAGTTGCCGCGCAGGAGCGCCGCGATCCCCGCCGGCCCGGCGAGGCGCGTCGGCCCCGCGGCGCGCGGCGCGAGGAAGTCCTTCACGCGGTCGGCGAGCGAGAACACCGGCGCGCCGTCCGCCCCGACCACGACCGCCCGGCAGTACAGCGCCGCGGCGTAGGGGTGGGCGGCGGCGGCCATCACGGCGGCGTAGTTCGGCAGCAGCTCGTCGTCGGCGTGGAGGAGCGTCACGAGCGGCGTGTCGGCGAGGTCCAGGCAGCGGTTCCAGTTCCCGGCCATGCCGAGGGTGTGCGCGTTCCGACTGTACCGCACCCGGGCGTCGCCGACGCGCTCCACGACCGCGGCGCCGCCGCCGTCGGGGCTGTCGTCGGACACGACGAGCCGCCAGTCGGGCGCGGTCTGGGCGACGGCGCTGCGGACGGCGCGTTCGAGGTAGTCGGTCCCGCGGTAGAACGGGACGGCGAAGGTGATCACGGCCGGCCCCCCCGGCACACGGCGACGAGGATTTCCGGCTCCACCGCCGCGGTGTACGGCTGCGGCCGGTGGTGCCGCGCCCGGTCCACCGGCATCCGCACCAGCTTCACGAACTGGTGCGACCGCACGGCCAGCCGGCGCGACCAACGCGCCACGCCGACCAGACCGCGCACGTAGCCGGCGGGGAACAGCGACTGGCCGTACACGGTCACGTCCGGGAACGCCTCGCGGAGCAGGGCGGCGAGCTCGGCCGCGGTGTACTCGCGGACGTGGAACGGGTTGTACGGCCGGTCGCCGATCCCGGTCCCGGGGTTGGTCACCGCCCGGTTCGGCGTCGAGCACACGAAGGTGCCGCCGGGCGCCAGCACCCGCCGGGCCTCCGGCGCGAACCGCGCGGGGTCGTCGAGGTGCTCGACCGTCTCGAACGAGACGTACAGGTCGAACGCGGCCGCGGGGAACGGCAGGTCGCGCACGTCGCCGGTGCGGTAGCTCAGGTTCGGCGCGGCACTCGCCCGCGCGACCTCGATCGCCTCCGGCGACACGTCCACGCCGACCGCCGCGGCGGCGCCCGCGGCGGCGAGCGCGGCGGTGCCGTAGCCGGTGCCGCAGGCGGCGTCGAGGACGCGCCGGCCGGCGGCGAGGCCGGCCGCCCAGCGGTAGCGCTCGACGTGCTGGTGGCGCACCCACGGCGGCACCAGTCCGCCCGCGCCGACCCGCTCGACCGACAGGCCCATCGGTCAGCCCCCCTTCCGGGCGACGACGATCCCCAGCGGCGGGCGGCGGAGGACGTGGTTCTCGACCAGGCACCACGGCACCGCGGCCGCCGCCACCCCGGCCCCGACGGCGCGGGCGGCCAGCGCCATCAGCCGGCCGCCGGCGTACGCCCGGGTGGCGTTCGCCCCGGGGATCACGCTCAGCCCGACCAGCCCGGCGCACACGAGCACCGCGTCGGGCAGCACCCGGGCGTCGGTGAAACCCGCGGCCCGGACTGCCGCCAGCACCCCGGCCCGGGTCGGGATCGACAGGTGCCGCGGCGCCTCGGTGACGTTCACCGACCGTTGCCCGAACACCCGCCCCTGGGCGCTGTCCAGCAGTGGCACGGCGGCCACGAGCCACCCGCCGGGGCGGAGCGCCGCGGCCATCGCGGCGAGCACCCCCGCGACGTCCGGGACGTGTTCGAGCAGGTAGAAGGAGGTCACGACGTCGAACGACCCCGGCGGGTAGAGCCGCGGCAGCTCGGTCACGTCACCGCACTCGGCCGGCACCTTCAACTCGGTCCGCAGGTACTCGACGGCTTCCGGCTGGAGGTCGAGGCCGTGCACGTCGAACCCGAGGCGGCGGAACTCGAGGAGGCGCAGGCCGTGGCCGCAGCCGACGTCGAGCAGCTTGCGGCCGGCGCCGGCGGCGCCGCAGGCGCGGGTGACGGCGCGCACCTGGGTGCGGTACTGCGGGGCGAAGAACAGCCGGTACTCGACCGCCGCGAGCGCCTTCCGCAGCCGCCCGCCGCCGTGTCCCTTCGCCGAGAACGTGTACACCTGCGGGTAGAAGTCGGGCAGCTCGTTGGTGCGGGGCAGCGGGTCGAGCACGGCCGAGCCGCACGCCCGGCAGCGGAGGAACGTGCGCTCGCCGGGGACGTGTCCGAGGCGGTCGCGCACGCCGGTGAACAGCACGTCCAGGTCGCGGCCGCCGCAGTACAGGCAGTCGGGGTGCGCGGCCGACGCGGCGCGGGGTTCGGCGACGGCGGTGCTCACGGGCGGCTCCCCCGGTACGCGGCCAGGTCGGCCGGCAGGTACGGCTTCCGCGCCTCGAATAGCCCCACCCGCTCCCGCAGCAGCGCCACCTTGTCGGCCGGCCAGCCGGCACGCTCCGCCGCCCCGGCCGCGCGGCGGGCGAAGTCGGCGGCGGCGTCAAAGTTCCCCAGCCGCGCCTCCAGCAGCGCCGTGGCGTCCAGCGCCGCCGGGTCGTCGGGGCCGGCCAGCCGCCGCGCCCCCGCCGCCCACAGCACCGCCGTCCGCAGGTGGACCGGCTTCGCCGCGTCGGACAGCGCCGTCTGCCGGGCCTGCGCCGCCAGCGCCGCGGCGTACCCCGGGGCGGCCGCCTTCAGCGCCGCGAACGTCTCCGCCGCGGCGCCCTCGTCGCCGGCCCCCGCCTGCGCCGACCCGAGCTGGAACAGCACCCCCGGGTCGGCCGGCTTCGCCGCCATCGCCGTCGTCAGCGGGCCGACCGCCTCGGCCGCCTTCCCGGTGTTCAGCAGCAGCTGCCCGAGCAACTCGTTCACCGCCGGGTCGGTCGTCGCCTGGGCGTGGATGCCGCGGACGTAGCGCAGCGCCTCGTCCGTCTCCCCCAGGGCGAACAGCACGTTCCCCAGTGCCACCGCGTTCTGCGCCGTGTTCCGCGGCAGCTTCACCGCCGCCTTGATCTCCGCGTCGGCCTCCGCCAGCTCGCCGGTCTGGCGCAGGATGTCGGCGTAGGCGCCGCGCGCCCGCGGGTTGTCGGGCCGCTTCTCGGCGCTGTCCTTGTACAGCCGGTAGCTGCTGCTGTAGTCCTCGTTCCGCACCACGGTCAGGAACGCGAGCAGCAGCACCAGCGCGGCCGCAACCGCCGTCACCGGCCGCGCCGGCAGCCGCGCCGCCGGGCCGGCCAGCAGCCCCGCCACCAGCGCCGCCAGGCACGCCAGCGGCAGGTACATCCGGTGCTCGAACGCCGCGTCCTGAATCGGCACGATGCTGGACGTCGGCGCCAGGATGAGGAACACCGCCGCCGCCGGCACCGCCCACGCCCGGTTGCGGACCACGCCGTAGGCCACGACCGCCAGCACCGCCGCGAGCCCGGCGGCAAACGGCCACACCTCGGCGAGCGACTTCCGCTCCGGCCAGTCGAGGTAGTCCAGCGCCTGCCCGGTCGGCCACACCGACAGCCGGAAGTAGTGCCAGATCACCTCCGTCTGCGTCAGCGCGTACGTGACCGGCGTGAACAGCTTCACCCCGAACCCGACCGTCGGGGCGCAGCCGGACGCCAGCCCGCCGAACAGCACCCACAGCAGGTGCGCCGTCGGCACGCAGCCCACGGCGAGGTGAGCCCGCCACCGCCGCAGCACGCCGGCCCAGCTGCCGGCGAGGAAGGCGCGGTCGAACAGCACCAGCACCGCCGGCAGCGTCGCCGCCACCTCCTTGCAGCCGCTCGACAGCGCCGCCGACCCCGCGGCCGCAGCGTACCACCACCGGCCGCGCCCGGCCGTCGCCCCGCGGAGGAAGCACCACAGCGCGCCGAGGTAGAACAGCCCCATGAACGACTCGCAGCGCTGCACGACGTACGTCACCGATTGCGTGTTCAGCGGGTGGACCAGCCACACCAGCCCGGCGGCGAGGCCGACCCACCCCGCCGAGGTGTCGTACTTGCCGGCGAAGCGCGGGCGCAGCAGCACGCGGCGGACGAGGTCGTAGAGGAGCAGCGCCGCGGCGGCGTGCGCGGCGAGGTTCATCAGGTGGTAGCCGCGCGGGTTGAGGCCGTCGAGCCAGTAATTCACCGCCAGCGACCAGCCGATCACCGGCCGCGTCCAGAACACCGACTTCCACGGCCGGCCGATGTTCGGGTCGGTCACGAACAGGGTGTCGTCGAAGGCGAACACGCCGTGGAGCGAGTTGAAGTACGCGAACAGGGCGCAGAACGCGACCAGCGTGGCCGCGCGGGCGTGGCCGGGGCCGGCGGCGACGGTCGCCGCGGCGTCCGTGGTTCCGGCGGAGAGGGGCACCCCGTCACGCACGAAAGGAGTCTCCTGCACGAAACACCGTTGGAACGAATCCGGCGAGCCGGGGGCGTCCGCCCCCGGATTCTTCAGCCCGGAGGGCGTCGGCGTGTAGCCCGGGGTGCAACCCCGGGCGGGCGATGGCGTGGCCCGTGGGGCGAGGCGGCGCGAACTCCGCCGCAGGCCGCCCGGGGTTGCACCCCGGGCTACACGCCGACGCCCTCCGGGCTCAAGCCCCGAGCCAAGAATCCGGGGACGGCCGTCCCCGGGCTTGCCTCACAGCGGCTTCACCCGCACCGCGATCAGGTGGCGCGTCAGCGCGTTCGGCTTCGCCGCCGCGTCGCCCGTCTCGTCCACCACGATCCGCCAGCCCGGCGTCTTCCGCAGCTGGTCGCGCAGGCCGCCCGAGTACTCGGCCTCCACCACCAGCAGGTTCACCCGGTAGCGGTCCAGCACCTCCCACCAGCCCGGCGAACCGCGGCCGACCACGCCCAGCTCCTCCCAGTAGCTCGGCGGGAACAGGTGCATGTGCGCGTACGTCACCGGCACGTCCGGCGACAGCTCCCACATCAGGTAGTCGCCCATCATCGGCGTCGCCATCACCGTGCCGACGAACCGGCCGCCCGGGTAGTTGTCGCGCAGCACCGCCGCCAGCTCCGCGTTCCACGCCGCGCCCGGGTCCGACGGGTGGCGCAGTTGCCGCGCCAGCTGCCACGGCGTCCCCAGCGACACCGAGGTCTCCGGCGGCAGCGGCGCCCCGCCGGTCGCCCAGCCCCCGAGGCCGGTCCACATGAAGAACGCCCACGCCACCAGCACCGCCAGCGCCGTCTTCCGCAGCGACGCCGGCGCCCCCGCCGGCCGGTTCGCCCGCCACCCCGCGAGCAGTTCCGCCCAGCGCGGCACCAGCACGAACGGCACCAGCATCGCCCACCAGATCACGAACCGCGTCTGCAGCGCCACGCCGAGCCCGAACGCCAGCAGCAGGAACGTGTGCCCCGTCGGGAACGGCCGCGGCGACGCCAGCTGCGTCAGCCCGATCGCCGTCAGCGACAGCAGGAACACCCAGTGCCAGCCGGCGGCCCACTCGAACGCCAGCGGCCGCCACTCGCTCACGCCGCCGACCAGCGTCGGGTGCGAACTCAGCTCCAGCGTCCGCCTCAGCAGCCCGGGGCCGTAGGGGTTCAGGAACGCCACCGCCGCGAAACACAGCACCCACGCCAGCGCCAGCCGGCGGAAGGCGTCGTCCTGCCACGGCATCGTCCGCGGCCGGGCCGCGAGGAGGTCCGCGGCGCGCCCCGCGAGCAGCACCGCCGGCACCACCAGGCCGACGACGTAGCTGCCGTGACTGTTCGCCCACACCGCCAGCAGCAGCGGCAGCCCGACCAGCGCGGCGCCGCTCAGCTTCGGGCGCGTCAGCGGCAGCAGCAGCAGCGCGAAGTACAGCTCGGCGAACGTTTGGGGGCGGAACACGG
>DASPHQ010001106.1:0-7492 GCA_035629595.1 Urbifossiella sp.
CCCCGAGCCGAAGCAATTCCGTAGTTTATCGCGCCGCCGGGCGTAGAATGGCAGTTCGATCATCGCCGCAACCCCCACCGGCCACACCCCCGCATGTCCGTCAAGAGCCTGCCGCTGTCCGCGCCCGTTCCGACGGCTCCCGCCGCGGCGAAAGGCAGCTTCGCGTTCGTCTCGCTCGGCTGCCCCAAGAACACGGTCGATTCCGAGCGGATGCTCGGCAAGCTCGCCACCGAGGGCTACGCCCTCCGGCCCGACGCCAGCGGCGCCGACGTGGTCGTCGTGAACACGTGCGGGTTCATCGAGTCGGCGCGGCAGGAGTCGCTCGGCGTCATCCGCGAGATGCTCGCCCTCAAGGACGCCGGCAAGCTCGGCGCCGTCGTCGTCGCCGGGTGCATGGCCGAGCGGCAGCGCGACGTGCTCCTCGAACAGGTGCCGGGCGTCGATCAGATCCTCGGCGTGTTCGGCCGCGAGGAAATCGCCACCGTCGTGAACGCCGTCCAGGCCCGCCGCCGCGGCGCCGACGCCGACCTGTCCGCGCTCGACCTGTTCCCCCCCGCCCCCGTTCGCGCGCTCGAGGACACGGCCCGGCTGCGCATCACCCCGCGGCACTACGCCTACCTGAAGATCAGCGAGGGGTGCGACCGCCTCTGCACCTACTGCGCCATCCCGAAGATGCGCGGCAAGCACGCCACCAAGCCGATCGAGGAGGTCATCAAGGAGGCCCGCGAGCTCGCCGCCGACGGCGTCCGTGAGCTCATCGTCGTGGCCCAGGACACGACCTACTACGGCATGGATCTGTACGGCCGCACCCGCCTCGCCGACCTGATTCGCGCGCTCGGCAAGGTGGACGGCATCGAATGGGTGCGCGTCCTGTACGCCTACCCGGAGCATTTCTCGGATGAAGTCGTGGAGGCGCTGGCGACGACGGACAAGGTGATCCCGTACCTCGACATGCCGCTGCAGCATATCAACGACCGCGTGCTGCGGCGCATGGTCCGCCGCGTGGACCGGTCCGCCACCGAGGCGCTCCTGGGCCGCCTTCGGAAGAACCTGCCCGACCTGGCGCTGCGGACGACGTTCATCGTCGGCTTCCCGGGCGAGACGGACGCCGAGTACGAGGAGCTGCGGCGGTTCGTCGCCGACTTCAAGTTCGAGCGCCTCGGCGTGTTCCCGTACTCGCCGGAGGCGGACACGCCCGCGGCGAAGCTCGACGGCCACCTGCCGGACGACGTGAAGGCGGCGCGGGTGGCCGGCGTGATGGAGGCGCAGCAGGCGGTGGCGTTCGGGTGGGCGGAGGCGCAGGTGGGGCGCGACCACCCGGTGGTGATCGACGGCCCGGACCCGGAGTTCGCCAGCCACTTCCGCGGCCGCACGTACGCCGACTCGCCGGACATCGACTGCGCCGTGGGGGTGAAGGGGAAGGGGCTGCGGGCCGGCGACTTCGTGAAGGTGAAGGTGACCGCGGCCGACGGCTATGATTTGGCGGGGCGCGCGGTCGGGAAGCCGTGGTGACAGGGTTCCGCCGCTTGCGGCGTTGCACCGCGGTGCATCGCCGCAAGCGGCGGAGGCACTACCGCCCGCGCAGCACCTCGACCGCCTTCGCCAGCACCCGGTCCTCGAACGGCTTGCTCTCGTCCACCAGCGGCCGGCCGTCCACACCCTTCGGCATCGGCGCCGCCGGCGGGTTCTGGCCCACCACGTCCGGCCGGCCCGCCACGTAGTCCAGCCGACGCACCTCGACCGCGTACCGCAGCCGCTCCTCCTCCGTCGTCGGCACCTCCAGGCCGGGGCTCGGCCGCACGCCCCAGTCGTCGGCCTCCTTCGCGTCCGGGTAGCGGTGGATGTTCTTGCCGCTCGGCCGCCAGTACGTCTCGGTCGTCAGCTTCACCGCCGCGGGCGGGTCGCTGTGCGGCAGCCGCAGGAGCTTCTGCACGCTCCCCTTGCCGTAGGTGCGCTCGCCCACCACCACCGCCCGGCCGTGGTCCTGCATCGCCGCCGCCACGATCTCGCTGGCGCTGGCGCTGTTGCGGTTCACCAGCACCACGATCGACCGCGGGTTGTCCGGCGTCGGCTGGAACAGGGTGCCGTCCTTCTTGCCGCCGAACACCCGCTCGTTGCCGCGGCGGTCCTTCGTGGACACGATCTTCACGTCCGGCAGGAACGCGTCCACCACCTCGATCGCCTGGTTGAGCAGGCCGCCGGGGTTGTCGCGCAGGTCGAGGATCAGCCCGCGGCCGCCGGCGGCCTCGATCTCCGTCACCGCCGCGCGCAGCTCCTTCGTCGTCAGCTCGCTGAACGTGGCGACGCGGACCAGGGCGATCTTCGCCTGCGGGTCGAGGAACCACTCCCACCGCATCGGGTCGGTCTTGCTCCGGGCCACGCCCTGCACCGGGTGGATCTCGATCCGCCCGCGGGTGAGCGTCACGTCGAACTCGCCCTTCCCCTCGCGGCGGAGCGTCAGCCGCACCGGCGAGTTGACCGGCCCGGTGATCCGCTTCTTGGCCTGCTCGATCGACCACCCCTCGGTGGAGTCGCCCTCCACCTTGGCGATGAGGTCGCCGGCCGCGACGCCGCCGACGTACGCGGGCGTGCCGGGCATCGGGTGATCGACCTTCAGCAGCTTCGTCTTGGCGTCGTAGCCGAGGGTGATGCCGACGCCGCCGAAGCTCCCCTCGGTGCTGGACTCGAACTCGGCCAGCCGGGCGGCGTTGAGGTACTCGGAGTGCGGGTCGAGCTGGTGGAGGCCGCCGTCGATCATGTCCTCGACGAGCTTCTGGCGGTCGGCGTCGGACAGCTCGCGGACGTAGCTGGCGTCCACCTCGGCGAGCACGTCGACGACCTGGCGGACGAGCTTGTAGTCCTTGTCGGGCGCCGGGGCGCTGTACCCGATGGCCAGGCCGATGGCCACGAACGTCGGCACGGCCAGGAGCCAGACCAGGTTGCGGAGGGACATGCGGGGGGCCGTGTTTGGTGTTTGGTGTTTGGTGTTTCGCGGAGGTGACGGGTCGGGCAAAGCCCACCCGCCGCGGCGGGTGGGCTT
The DNA here is from genome assembly GCA_035629595.1 of Urbifossiella sp. Lineage (GTDB taxonomy): Bacteria > Planctomycetota > Planctomycetia > Gemmatales > Gemmataceae > Urbifossiella. Next base: position 3,041 of record DASPHQ010001106.1, read on the forward strand.
TCAGCCTCCAACACCAAACACCAAACACCAAACACGACTCGTAGGGAACGTACCGATTATAGCCGTGCGCCCGGTGGCGCGGGAACGGGCGCGCGGCCAACAGCAGTTGAGGGCGTTTTCGCTCAAGCCCGATTTGTCCGCCCGACCGGAGCCGTTTATCCTCGTTGTACAGGGACCGCAGGTTCCCCAGCTTTCCCCGCCCGGGGTGGACGCGATGTACAGCCTGGTCCTGATGACGGCCATGACCGGGGGCGCCGACGCCCCGCAGTTCAACGGCTACTTCCGCAACCTGTTCAACGGGTGCAACGGCTGCGACGGCGGGGCCGCCCGCTACAGCTGCTACGGCGGCGGCTGCGCCGGGTGCAACGGCTGCGACGGCGGCTGCGACGGGGGCGCCATCTTCGGCGTCCGCGACCGCGTCCGCAGCTGGTGGAACGCCAACGGCTGCTGCGGTGGCACGGTGGCGATGGCCGGCTGCACCGGCTGCTGCGGCGGCACCGCGGCGTACAGCTGCTTCGGCGGCCCGGCGATGTCGTACACGCCGGTGTTCAACGGCGGCCTGTCGTGCTACGGCGGCCCGGTGCCGTCGGCCCCGCCGCCGGTGTTCGGCCCCGCCCAGCCGTACCCGGCTCAGCCGTACCCGGCTCAGCCCTCGACCATCCCCTACGCCGACCCGACGGTGGCCCCGCCGTCGATCGTGCCGGAGCGCTCCGGGCTGCGGCCGGCCGGCGGGTTCGGCCCGCCGACGGCGACGGTGTCCAGCGGCAGCCGGGCCGCGATCGTGGTGCGCCTCCCCGCCGATGCCCGCCTGTATGCCGACGGCGTGCCGCTGCGGCTGACCGGCGGCGAGCGGCGGTTCACGACGCCGGAGCTGCCGGCCGGCATGGAGTTCACCTACCGGATGACGGCCGAGTACGACCGCAACGGCGAGGTGGTGTCGGTGACGAAGCGGGTGGCGGTGCGGGCCGGGGCGAACGAGACGGTCGAGTTCGCCGACCTGACCGCGGCCCGCCCGGCGACCGGCGCCCCCGCCCCGATGGCGACCAACCCGGCGACCGCGGCCCCGGCCGTGCCGGTGTCGAACCCCGGCCCCGTTGCTCCGGTCGTGCCCCCGGTCGCTCCGCCGGCTCCGACGACCCCGCCGGCGGGCGACGCCCGGGCGACGATCACGGTGAAGCTGCCGGCGGGTGCGGCGCTGTACGTGGACAACAACCGCAACCCCTCGACCGACACGACGCGGCGGTTCACGACGCCGCCGCTGCCGGCGGGGCGGGAGTTCGCGTACCTGCTGCGGGTGGAGGTGACGCGGAACGGCCAGCCGGAACAGCTGACGCAGAAGGTCGCCTTCCGCGCCGGCGAGCACACCGAAGTGGACTTCAGCACGCTGGGGCGGTGAGTGACACCCGGCGGGCGGCGGGCCGACGCCCACCGCCCGCCGGGAGCATCGCGTTTCGTGGCAAGTTGTTGGCTCGTCATCACTTCTGTCGCGCCTCACGCCACGGCGTCATTCCGACAGTGATTCCTCCAGACGACTCAATGCTTCTGGGACTGGGTCCCCCCCTTCCCTGGAACCAAGTGTTGCGGTTCGAGTGACGCGGGTCATCGCTTCTCGAACACCTCGGGCAAGTCCTTGAGCGTGTTCAGCCCGAACGCCTGGAGGAACTTCTTCGTGGTGCCGTACAGCTGCGGCCGGCCGAGCGAGTCGTGCCGGCCGGCGACGCGCACCAATCCCTTCTCCATCAGCTGCCGCACCACCTCGCCGCACGACACGCCGCGCACCTGCTCCACCTCCGCCCGCATCACCGGCTGACGGTACGCGATCACCGCCAGCGTCTCCAGCGCCGCCGGCGTCAGCCGCAGGTCGTGGCCGGTGCGCCGCAGCCGGGCCAGCCACGGGGCCATCACCGGCCGCGTCAGCAGCTGGTAGCCGCCGGCGATCTCGGCCACCTCGAACGCGGTGCCGTCGGCGTCGTAGAAGCCTTGCAGCTTCTCCGCCAGCGCCCGCGCCTCGGCAGCGTCGGCGAGGGCGGCGGCGTCGGCGAGGCGGCGCGGGCTCAGCGGCTCGTCGGCGATCAGCAGCACCGCCTCGACGCGCGCCAGCTTGGCGTCGCGGGCCAGCGGGTCGTCCGGCGGCGCCTCGGCGGGCGCGGCGCGGAAGCGCAGGAACGCGGGGCGCGCGGCGTTGCCGGGCCGGGCCGAGAACGGCCGGCGGGCGGCGGACGCGAATAACGGGGCGGACGGGCGCATGGCGGCGGGTCGCGGCGTTCGGTACACTTCCGACATCCGAGCCGGGCTAGCCTACCCGCCCGGCCGCCGACGTGGAAGGCAGGTCGCCGTGCCCCCGTTCTGGTCCGAATACCTGAGCCACCCCTGGAACCTCGTCGCCGCCGGCGTCACGGGCGCGGCCGCGGTCTTCGCGTTCATCAGCGGGTCGGCGTTCTTCGCCATCTGGGCCGAGCGCAAGGTCAGCGCCCGGATGCAGGACCGCCTCGGCCCCACCCGCGTCGGCCCGTTCGGGCTGCTCCAGTCGCTCGCCGACGGCATCAAGCTCATCTCGAAGGAAGACCACGCCCCCGACGGCGCCGACCGGTTCCTGTTCCGGCTCGCGCCGTACCTGGCGTTCTGCGCCGCGTTCTGCGGGTACATCGCGCTGCCGTTCGGGGCCGGGCTGGTCGTCGCGGAGCTGAACGTCGCCGCGTTCTTCGTGCTGGCGGTGCTCAGCAGCGAGGTGTTCGGCGTGGTGCTGGCGGGGTACGCCTCCGCGAACAAGTGGTCGCTGTTCGGCGGCGTCCGCGAGGCGGCGCAGGTGGTGAGCTACGAGGTGCCGCGGGCGCTGTGCGTGGTCGTGCCGGTGTGCGTCGTCGGCACCCTGAACCTCAACACGATGGGCCACCAGCAGGCGGGCTGGTTCTGGAACTGGACGATGTTCCACGACCCGTTCACGTTCCTGGCGTTCTTCGTGTTCTTCATCACGGCGGTCGCCAGCTGCAAGCGGGCGCCGTTCGACCTGGCGGAAGCGGAGAGCGAGCTGGTGGCCGGCTTCCTGACGGAGTACAGCGGGTTCCGCTGGTCGATCTTCTTCCTCGCCGAGTACGGCAGCATGTTCGCCGTGAGCGGGCTGGCGGCGCTGTTGTTCCTGGGCGGGTGGCACACCGGCTTCCTGCCGTTCGAGCCGACGGCCGAGTGGGGCTTCTGGTGGGGGAACCTGTTGAACCTGTCGGTGTTCGCGGCGAAGTGCTGGGCCGGGGTGCTGGTGATGATGTGGCTGCGCTGGTCGCTGCCGCGGCTGCGGATCGACCAGGTGATGACGACGTGTCTGAAGTACTTCCTGCCGATGGCGTGCGCCCTGCTGATCGGCGTGTGCGTGTGGCAGCTGCTGGCGCCGCCGGCGCTGACGGCCGCGACGCGGTACGTGCTGTCGTTCGGGTCGCTGGGGGCGCTGGTGTTGCTGGCGGCGAGCGTGATGAAGCCGCCGGCGATGAGCGGCCCTGCGGGGCAGTTGCCGGGCGCGTGGGCCGGGCGGGCGACGCCGCTGACGGCGGGGCGGAAGTAACCTCCTGAGCCGGCCGCGTGAGCGGTCGGAGTTGGAACGCTCGGAGTCTGAACGCTCGACACTCCGACCGCTCACGCGGCCGGCTCAGCCGGACACCCGCACCCGTGAAGCCCTACCTCCTGCTCGCGCTCCTCTGGGCGCTCTACTTCCACCCGCTGATCCTCCACCCCACGCAGACTCTGTTCGCCCCGTACTCCGACCTCCTCGCCGAGCACCTGCCGGCGCGGATCTTCCTCGTCCGCGAGTGGCGCACGACGGGCGAACTCCCCCTGTGGAACCCGTACCACTTCTGCGGCTCGCCGTTCGTCCACGACATCCAGGTCGGCACGTTCTACCCGCCCTACGCGGTCACGTTCCTGTTCCCCGAGTCAGCCGCCGGCGCGGTCATGAGCTGGGTGGTGGCGCTGCACGTCCTCGCGGCCGGGTGCTTCACGTTCGTGTACGCCCGCCGCAACGGCCTCGGCGACGCCGGCAGCCTGGTCGCGGCGGTGGGCTGGATGTTCGCCGGGAAGTGGATGACGCACCTGCTCTTGGCCGGGCACACGGTCACGATCGGCCTGGCGTGGCTGCCGCTGGTGCTACTCGGCCTCGAACGCGGCACCCGCACCGGCGGCGTCGGCCCGGTGCTGGGAACGGGCGCGGCACTGGCACTGCTGATCCTCGGTACGCACCCGCAGTGGACGTTCTACGCCGGCGTGTTCGCCGTGCTGTGGACGCTCCCCACCGACCGCGCCGCGCTCCGCCGCTGGCTCCTCACCGGGACCGGCGCGGTGGCGGTGGCGGTGGCGCTGACGGCGGTTCAGCTGCTGCCGACGCTCGAAGCGGCGGGGCAGTCGTCGCGCGCCGGCGGGGTGACGGCGACGGGCTCGATCGGCCTGGCGCGGGACACCTTCCTGGGA
>DASPHQ010001107.1:0-8559 GCA_035629595.1 Urbifossiella sp.
TGACCACCCACACGCCGTCCGGGCTGAAGCCGGCGGACAGCACGATGTCGGCATGCCCATTGAACGTCTGCAACAGCGCCCCGGTCTTCGCGTCCCAGACCCGGGCCTCCCCGGACTTGGTGAACTCCCCACCGGTCGTGACCACCCGCGTCCCGGCCGGGTTGAACGAGGCGGCGCGCACGCCCGTCGGTTGCCGCGAGAACTCGGGGGCGGAGGCGGCGCCGGTGCGACACACGTTCGTCGCGTGCCACCACTCGAAGCTGCGGTCCTCGGGGCTGACGAGATCCAGGATGGACTCGGCCAGGCCCGCGCGCCCGGCGACCGCCTCCTCGTGGGCCGTCTGGGTGATCCGGGCCCCGAGCGCGGCCCGGCGGACCGCACCGCGGATCGCCTCCGTCCGGGCCTTCTCCCGCTCCGCGTTCTTCCGCTCCTGCTCGGTCTTGACCTGCTCCGCGGCCACCTTGCCCTGCTCCTGCTCGGTCCGCTGCTTTGCGGCCACGACTTCCCCGGTCGCCTTCAGCTCGCGCGCCCGCGCCACCTTCTCGGCCGCGAGCGCGTCGGCAGCCTGCTTCTCGGCGGTGCGGGCGCGAGCCGCCTCCGTGACCGCTCCCGTCCGCGCCTCCTCCGCCCCCGCCCGCGCCTCCTCCGCCTCCCCCGCGGCGCGGATCGCGCGCCGGGCGGCGCCCGAGACCACGGCGACGCTGACGAGCACGACCAGCGCCACGACCGCGCCCGCGACCGCCAGCTTCGGCTCCTTCTGCGCCCACCGCCGGGCCCGCTCGACGACTCCCATCCGACGGGCGGCGATCGGCTCGCCCTCCTGCCAGCGGCGCAGGTCGTCGGCGAGCGCCTGGCAGTCGCGATAGCGGCGCTCCGGCCGCTTCGCCAGCGCCTTCAGGCAGATCGTCTCCAGGTCCTTCGACACCGCCCGCCGCCCGGCCGACGGCGGCTCGGGGTCGGCGTGAACCTGGTTGTGCAGCACCACGTGCACCGGCCCCTCGAACGGCACCCGGCCGGTCAGCAGCTCGTACAGCACCACCCCGCAGGCGTACTGGTCGGCCGCCGGCTGCGGGTCGCCGGCCGCCCCGGTCGCGTTCTCGGGGGCCATGTACGCCGGCGTGCCGAGGACCGCCCCGTCGGTCGTCAGCCGGCTCGCCTCGTCGGCCCGGGAGGCGAGGCCGAAGTCCATCAGGTGGACCCGGTCGGCCGCGTCCAGCATCACGTTCGCCGGCTTCACGTCGCGGTGGACGATCCCCTCCCCGTGGGCGTAGGCCAGCGCCTCGGCCAGCTCGCGGGTGAGGCGGGCGGCGCGGTTCACGTCCACGCCGCCGTCCTCGACCGCCTCGGACAGCGGCTTCCCGTCCACGAACGCCGACGCGATGAAGTAGCGGTCGCCGTCGCGGCCGGCGTCGTAGACGGGGACGACGTGCGGGTGGCGGAGGTTGGCGGCGGCCTTCGCCTCCCGGAGGAACCGCTCGACCCGGGTCGGGCCGTCGAGCACCCCGGGGTTGGGCACCTTGAGCGCGACCTCGCGGTCGAGGTGCGGGTCGTAGGCCCGGTAGACGGTGCCGAACGCCCCGGCCCCGAGCTTCTCGCGGACGACGAACCGGCCCACGGCCGCCAGATCGGTGCGGGAGGGTGTCGCGGGACCCGACGCGCCGACGGTCGTACCAGACCCCGCGGGGAACCGAGTGCCGCACGCCGGGCAGCGCACCGACCGGCCGGCGACCCCGTCCGGGACCGTGGAGCGGCGGGCGCAATCGGGGTTCGGACAGGTCACGGCGGTGGGCATGGATCGACACTCGGGTGGTACGAGTGTTCTAACCGACCCCCCGACGGGTCGCAATCGCGTCAGCACAGGACGCCCCCGACCCGAAGTGCCCCGAAGCGACCGCCTCTCGTGGTCACCCGACGTACACCCCGTCGGCCAACACCGCCCCGCCGACCACGTCGAGGTCGCTCGCGGCCGGCTCCCCGCCCCCGCCGAAGCCCATGCCCAAGTACAGCCGCACCCTCGCCGCTGCCGACGGCCACGCCCGCCTTCGCGTCTCCACCGGCGTTGATGTCGGCCGCTTGGGTGCCGTCTCCGTCAGTCAGGTCCACACGCAACGAAGACGTTGGCCGCGGGCCGGTTCACCCTTCGACTGTGAGCTCGTCGAGCAGCGCCAGGTCCGCTGCCGCGAAGCGGCGCACCCGCCCGCCCGCGCCCTGACCGGCGCGGGCGAGCACGTCGGTCAGGCCGTCCCCGTTCGGGCCCAGGCCGTCCACCCAGACGCCCCCGGTCACGCCGTCGTCGAAGCCGAAGTAGCTGGCCCGCAGGGCCGACTCGCTGATCTCCCCCGTGGGTCCAACCTGGTCCAACCGGGCCGCGTCGATCACCTTGACGTGTGGGCCGCCGCCGGGTCCCGCGCCGACGATCACGTCGGCGGCGCCGTCGCCGTTGAAGTCGCCCCCGGCCACGGTGACGCCGCCCGTGAACGTCGGCGCGAAGGCGTAGAAGCTGGCGAGCAGCGCCGCCTCGCCGATCACCCCGTCGGGCCGCACCTCGCTCAACCGCCCGGCGTCCATCACCTTGACGTGCGGGGCGCCCGTCGCCGTACCCGTGATGACGTCGGCCCGCCCGTCGCCGTCCACGTCGCCCGCCGCGACGTGGACCCCGCCGCCGAACGTCGGCGAGTACGCGAAGAAGCTGTACAGCTCGCGGCCGCCCCGGCCGCTGAACACCTTGACGTGCGGCCCCCCGCCAGCGCCCGCGCCGACGATCACGTCGGAGAAGCCGTCGCCGTCCACGTCACCGCCGCCGACGTACACGCCGCCGGTGAATCCCGGGAAGGCGTAGAAGCTGTACAGCTCCGCCCCGGTCCGCGTGTCGAACACCTTGACGTGCGAAGCGCTCGACCCGGAGCCCGTGATCACGTCCGGGGTGCCGTCGCGGTTGACGTCCGCGACGGCCAGCTCGACCGCGCCGAAGAAGCCGGGGTAGGGATGGAAGTCGAGGAGTTCCGCGTGGGTGGTCGCGTCCAGCACCCGCACCCGCCCGTTCCCCACGTCGAGCGCCAGGATGCTGCGGACGTTGCCCGCGGGCACCGTGTCGGGCAGGCCGGTCTCGTTGTCCGCGATCGTCACCTCGGCGGCGGCAGCGGTCACCGTGTACCCGGTCCCGCCCACGAGACGAATCCGCACCAGCTTCGGCCCTTCCGCCCGCGAGTCGTTGCGGACGTTCACGTCGATGACCACCGTCGCCGAGCCGGCGGCAAAGGTTGCACGACCGCTCAACAGGTCGTAGTCGGCGCCGTTGGCGGCCGTGCCTTCGACGACGTAGGACACGGTCAACGCGCGGCTCAGGTCGCCGGTGCGGAACAGCTGGAATCGGCCGGGGTCGGGCGCTTCCCGCACGCCGCGCTCCGCCGCGCTCCCGTCGAGCGTCGTCACGGAGACCTCGGCCTCGTTGTCGGCGATGGTCACCGCGGCGCCGCCGGGCGCGCCGACGGTGTAGCTGGCGTCGGGCGTGAGGGTCAGCATGACCGTCTCGTCGCCTTCCGTGTCCAGGTCGTTGAGGACGACGACCGGGATGACCACCGAGGCGACGTTCACACCGAAGACGACGCTGCCGCTCTGGATCGTGTAGTCGGTGCCGGTCACGGCCGTCCCGCCGATCGTGTAGAAGACTGTCAGCGGGGTCGCCAGGTCCCCGTTGCGCGTGACGGTGAACGCGCCGGGGTTGGCGGTCTGGTCGGCGGTGGCCTCCATCGCGCCGGGGTCGCTCGCGGTGATCGTCACCCGCGGCAGCACCGTGTCGGTGTCGGCGGCCTGGTCGTTGGCCGGGTCGGTGTCGGTCGTTTCCGCGTTGGGCGCGACGGCGGCTGCGTGGACCAGCGTGCGGCCCGACGCCTCGCTGACCGTGCCGGTCAAGGTGTACGTCACAACCGAGCCGGGCGGCAGGGTGAGCGTTTCGTTGATGTTCTCGGCGCCGGCGAGGCTGTTGCCCGTGGCGCCGCCGGTCGCGCTGCTCGTCCAGGTCACGCTGACGAAGTTGGCCGGAAGGGTATCCATCAGCGGGGCCGCGACGGCGGTACTCGGCCCGGTGTTGCGGACCACGATCGTGTAGACGAGCGGGTCGCCCGCGGTCACCACGGTGAAGCCGTCGTCCAGGGTCACCGACAGATCGACCACGAAGTCCACCTCGGTCGCTTCCGTGGCGGCGTTGTCGCCCGAATTCAGATCGACGGCGTCGCTGCGGACCGTCACCGTGTGGCTGACGGCGGGCGTGTCCGGGTTCACGCGGACGACCAGGGTGAACACCTGATCGGCGGCGCCGGCGGCCAGGCTGGCACGGGTCGCGGTCAGCGGTCCCGTCCCGCCGACGTTGGGGGTGACGCTGACCCACCCGGCCGGCGCCGCGAAGGACACGAACGTCGTGCCGGCCGGCAGCACGTCGGCCAGCGTCACGTTCCGGGCGTCGGACGGACCGGCCCGGTGGACCGTGATCGTGTACGTCAGCTCGGTGCCGGCGACGACCGGATCGGGCAAGTCGCTCACGACGACCGACAGGTCGGCGTGGGGGACCAGCTCGTCGCTGTCGGTCGCGCTGTTGTCCGGCGCGTTGGAGTCGGTCACGCCCGGCGGCAGGGTGAGCGTGGCCGTGTTGGCCAGGGTCCCCAGGGCGCCGGGGTCGATGGTCCCCGTCACGGTGTAAACGATCGAGGAGCCGACGGGCAGATCGACCGTGTCGGCGATGTCGCCCGTCGCATCCACGGTGTTGCCGGACGCTCCCCCGCTGGTGACGCTGGAGTAGCGGGCGCCCGCGAGGATCGTCGGGATCACGTCACGGACCGACACGCCGGTCAGTCCGAGCGGGCCGTTGTTGCTAACCGTGACGGTGTAGGTCGCGCCGGTGCCGGGGATCGCCGCGGCCTGCCCGTCGCTCTTGGTGACGCGCAGATCGACGGCGTTGCCGAGCGTCTCGATCTCGCGGAAGTTCACCGTCCGGCGGTCGCCGAAGGTGAAGGCGCCCGTCAGTCCGTCCGGCGTGGCGGAGACGGACAGCATTGGATCGGCCGCACCGGCCAGCTCGACGGTCAGCCGGTCGCCGTCGGCGTCGCCGTCGACGTGGACCGCGGTCGAGACGGACGGCGTGATGCTGAACGAGTCGGCGCCGGCCAGGCCGGAGACCGCCAGTTCCTCCAGGGCAGCCGTGTACGTCACCGACTCGCTGCCGCGGGTCACGCCGGTCGGGTTGATGACGAGCGCGTCGGCCCCGGTTGTCCCGGTCACGCTTGCCGTGTCGGTCCCCGTCGTGCCGGTATCGACGATTTCGACTGAGCCGGCACCGGTGCCGCGGAAGGTGACGTCGAACGAGTCGCCGGCGTCGTCGCCGTCCAGAGTGGCGATTCCGCTGTAGCCCTGCACTCGGAAGGTGTTGGCGCTCGCACCGCCGGTCAGTTCGGCCCGCTCGATCGAGGCGAGATCGAACGTGCCGAACGTGGAGCGGGTCAGTTGCCCGTCGTTGAGGTCGAAGTCGGCGTCGTTGCTGCTGACCACCGTGTCGTTGCCGCCCCGGCCGTCGAGACGGGCCGACAGGTTCCAGCCGCTCACCGTGAAGCGGTTGTCGCCCGCCCCGCCGGCCAGGTCGGCGAGCGAGATGCCGAACAGCGAGAAGATGGCGCCGTCGCTGCGGCTCAGCTGGAAGTTGCCCAGGACGAAGTCCGCGTCGTTGGTCGAGACCACCTTGTCGCCGAGGCTGTTGCCGGCGCCGTTCAGGGTCGCGGCACGGGTCCAGCCGCTCACGTCGAACGTGTTGTCGCTCGCCCCGTCGGTCAGGTTGGCCCCCTCGACCGAGTCGAAGGCGACCGTGCCGCCGCCCGAGCTGGTCACGCCGGCGTCGGCCAGGGTGTAACTCACGTCGCCGGTGCCGGCAAAGAAGTCGGTGCCGGTGCCGCCCTCGAAGCGGAAGCCACTGCCGCTGCCGGGCGTGGCGTAGATGGCGCTGCGGACGGCGAGCACGTCGTCGCCGGCTCCGGTCTTCACGACGAAGGTCTTCAGCCCGAGGCCGACCAGGCCGCCGGTCAGCGTCACCCGGTCGTCGGGCGACGCGCCGTCGTTGGCACCCGTGTCGAGGATCACCTCGCCGTCGGAGTAGAAAATCACCGGCGTGATGGCGACGCCGCCGGACGTGCCGGTGATGATCTGCGACACGAAGAAGCTGCCGACGTCGATCACGTCGGCGCTGCCCGGCGTCGTGACGGTGAGCGAGCCCATGCCGCTGACCGCGACCCGCTCCGCGCCGTCGAACACGACCGTGCCCTTCGCGAGAACCTGGAGCACGCCGATCGCGGAATCGGGGTTCAGGAGGGCGAAGTCGTCGCCGTCGCCGTTCACCTCGACGGCGTCGCCGCCGCCCGCGTCCGGCCCGCCGTGGAATCGGACGCCGAAGATCGGGATGGGGCTGCCGTTGGTCAGGTCCACGACCATCCGGTCGTCGCCCTCCTTGCCGTTGAAGATGAAGAAATCGGAGTTGCCCAGGGTGATGAACGGCCTGTTGTTGAGCACGAAGCCCCCGCTGACGCCCGGCTCCACGAACAGGCGGAGCACGTCGTTGCCGGTCGTGCCGTTGACCGTCAGGCCGCCGACGTTCGCCAGGTTGACCCGCTCGATCTCGGTGTACTCGACCGGCCCGCGGTTGCTGGCGGTGATCGTGTTGCCGTCGAGGGTGACGTTCCGGTTCTGGGCGTCGAAGTTCAGCACGTCGCCGGGGGCGTCCGTCGGCGGGTCGCCGTCGACCTGGAGGCGGCCGCTCACCGGCCCCGAGGCGACGTTGAACGTGTCCGGGTCGTCGCCGCCCTTGAGGATCGTCGTGGGACTGGACAGCGAACCTGCGAGCGACAGCGTCGAGCCGAGCGGGTCGGCGTCGAAGTAGTCGCCGTGGATGATGAACGACGTCCCCGCTTCGAGGACGCTGTCGGGCGCCGTGACCAGGTCGTCGCCCACGCCGATGAAGGCGTCCGTCGCGGCGCTGACCACGCCGCCGGGGAGCAGGACCACGTTCTGTGGCCGGCCGCCCGCATGGTCGCGGTTGCTGATCACGATCGACCCGCCGGTCGAGCGCACCGTCCCGAGGCTCATCCCGGCCCCCCCAACCTCGGCCAGGACGATGTTGCCGGTCGTGACGGCGTCGATCCGCCCGGCCGGCTCGCTGTCGAGCTGGGCGATGACCGTGATCGGGAACTGCCCGGCACTGTTGAGCGTGATGTTGCGGTCGGCCTGGAGGAGGCTGAAGTCGAACACGGTTGGGATGGAGACGCCCGACGCCGGGTTGCCGAAGAACGCCCCGGCGAACGGCGCCGGCCCGCCGAGGCCGTCCGGCCGGAAGTGCCGGAACAGCGTCTGCGCGTAGGGGTCGTTCGGCACGGTGACGAGGACGCCGCCGGCCAGCCGCCCCGCCACGTCCTCGCGGGTGGACGGCAGCATCAGGATGTCCAGGTCGCGCACGGCGGTGATCGGCCCGAGCTGCCCGTGGAACAGGTCGCCCGCCCCGCGGATCAGCCCGGCGAGACTGAGGTAGGCGTTCTCGCGGGCGATGGCGGTGAAGGTCGGATTCTCCGTCCCCTGCACCAGCTCGACCCGGAACGGCACGTCGATGGCCCCGATGTCGCGGGCGGCGGCGACGTCCAGCCCCCGCGTGCGGACGAACCCCGTCTGCGTGGTAATGACGTGCTGGGTCTGGCTCGTGATGTTCGTCTGGCCGATCGGGTTGTCGATCACACCGGTCAGGTAGACATCGCTCACGCCGGAGATGTCGATCTCGGTCGCGTCGGTGGTGCGGCGCAGGTCGAACTGCAACGTCGTCTTCCCCGCTTCCGCCCGCAGTTCGACGGACGGGGCGCCGTTGCCCAGGAGGCCGATGTTCTTGACGGTCAGGAGCTTGTCCGAGTTGTTCGTGAGCCGGACGTGGGAGAGCGTGTCGCTGAACGTCCACGTCCCGCCGCTGCCGAGGATCTGGCCCCCGTGCGTGTCGATCAGCACGCGGCCGCCGCCGCCCGTGTTGCGGATGTCGTCCACCACGATCTCGGGCCCGAGGATGAGGCCGCTGCTCTGGCCGCCGTTGACGGTGACGTTCGTCGCCTTGTTGATCACGCCGATGTCGCCGAAGGCGCCGACATCCAGCTCGGCCGTCCCGCCGAGGAGGTGGACGTCGCCGAGCCACTCCACCGCGCTGAACTTCGTCAGCGTGCCCTCGAAGTGGTCCATACCGGTGTCGATGGCCCGGCGGATGCTGAACGGGATCTCGGGGTTCGTCGCGATGACGTTGGTGTCCACGAAGAGCGCCTCGAGCCCGGCCTGGCCGGCGGTCCGCGGGCCGGCGCTGACCTGCGAGTCCGGGGCGGTGAGCACGAACGCGTTCAGGAGGGCGTTGTTGTCGGCCGTCGCGTCGGTCCGCCCGCCGAAGCCGGTGAATTCGACGTGGGTGCGCGCCTCGGTCTGGGTGCTGATGATGGTGGAGCTCAGTGACACGCCCTCCGCGCCGGTCACGCCCGCCCCCCCGCCCACGACGACGAGGCT
>DASPHQ010001108.1:0-3939 GCA_035629595.1 Urbifossiella sp.
AAGCCCGACGGGCTCGCCTTCGGGGGTACTTCGGATGATCCGTACTGGGTTCCGTCCTTGTCGAACCCGGGGCAATCCTTCGCCGTGATGGGGACGAGCTTCGCAGCGCCGTCGGTCATGCGGGCAGCGGTCGGGGTGCGAGCCGCGTTCGGCCCCGAGACGGACGCTCTTGTTCTGAAAGCCCTTCACATCCACAAGACCGAACGCGCCGGTCATCTACCCCAAACGCATCAGGGGTGGGGCCGATTCTGTACGATCGTGCCCGAGTTGGTGGAGTGCGTGGACTCGTCGTACACGGTCATCTACAAGGGCACCATCGCGCCGAAAAGGTATCTGCGGTTGGACGTGGCGGTACTCCCCCGCTTCACGGGCCAAGTTGACCTCAAGGCAACCCTCTGCTTCGCGGCACAGGTAGACCCTCAGAACGCCGCGAGCTACACGCGGGCGGCCGTCGATATCGTGTTCCGCAAAAACAAACTCGACATCCCGGAAGGTAAAACTACGCCCCCGCCCAGCCCGTTCTTCGGGCTGGTCTCTGGGATGACGGAAGCGCAGAGAAGGGCCGACGCGAGAAAATGGGAGGTGACGCAACACGCCGACCAGCGGTACGAAGACGGTGGCGAACTGGTCAGCCCGGTGTTCGATCTGCACTACGTCCCGCGAGAGGATGGGCGGGACGACGACGACGCCCCCGAAATCCCCTTCGCCATGATCATATCCGTCTCTGCGCCGAACCACCCAAAGGCACACCGGGACATCGAGCAGAGGTACACGGGGGTGATGAATCAGTTGAAGCCAGTGATCGACCTGAACCTCTACGTCTAAGTTGCGGGTTAGGCCCAACGGACGGCAGCCGCGCGACGGACGATTTCGGCCCGCTATTCTCTCGACAACTTCGCGGCCCGTGCCTTCCCGCGCTTCGGGGGCGGAGTTGCGAGCGGCGCACTCCCCTCGCACACCTTCCGACGAGAGGGCGGTAGCCGTCTCGGCAGCGGCGGGGATTAGATTGGTGGGACGGGCGTGCCGGGCGCACGCCGAGGGCGAGGGTCACACCGATGGCGACGCGAATCGCCCCCGCCGACCTGCGGCGGGCGTGCCAGTTGGTCGGCGGGCCTGGCGACGTGGCGGTCACGGACCGGGAACTCCTCCGCCGGTTCGCCGACGGACGGGACGAGGCCGCGTTCGAGACCCTCGTCCGCCGCCACGGGCCGATGGTGCTCGCCGCCGGACGACGCGCTCTCGGAAACGCGCACGACGCCGAGGACGTGTGCCAGGCGGCGTTCCTCCTGCTGGCTCGGAAGGCTGCGGCCCGCGGGTGGCAGCCGTCGGTGGCGAGCTGGCTCCACCGCACCGCCCACCACCTCGCGCTCAAGGTCCGACGGGCGGCCGCCCGCCGCGCCCGCCGCGAGGCTGCCGCCGAGCCCCGCACCCCCGCCGACCCACTCGCCGTGATGACCGGTCAGGAACTGCTGGCCGTGCTCGACGAAGAGCTGGTCGCGCTCCCCGAGCCGCTGCGGACGCCGCTGGTGCTGTGCTACCTCCAGGGTGCGACGCGCGACGAGGCGGCCTGCCGCCTCGGGTGCCCGCTGGCGACGCTGAAGAAGCGGCTGGCCCGCGGCCGCGACCGCCTCCACGCCGCCCTCGTCCGCCGCGGGCTCGGCCTGCACGCCGCGCTCGCCCCTGTTCTCCTCGACGGCCGAGCCGCCGCGGCCGTGCCCGCCCCGCTCGTCCGCCAGACCTCGCAGGCCGCGCTGGCCCTCGCCGCGGGCACCGCCCCCGGCGTCCCGCCGCGGGTCGCGCAACTCGTTCACGGAGGCTCCGCCATGTCCGTCTGGGTCCGGGTGAAGGCGGCGGTCGGCCTGCTGCTCGTCGGTGGGGTGTTGGTCGCAGCGGGGGCCGCGGAACCGCGCCTGGCGCAGCACGAGGCGCCACCGGCGAAGGCGGACGCCCCGCCGGCGAAGGCTGACATCGCGCCGCCGAAGGCGAACACGGCGATCCGCGGGATGGTGAAGGACGCCGCGGGGAACCCGGTCGCCGGAGCCGCAGTCGTGGCCGGCCCCGGCGACGGGAGCGGCGGCCGGCTCACTGCCACGACCGACGCCGCCGGGCGGTTCGCGTTCGACCGCTTCCCGCCGCAGCCGAACCCGACCTACGCCGTGTTCGTCATGGCAGCGAAGGACGGGCACGCTCCCGCGGTCGGCTACGCCTCGCGGGAGCGCGAGGGCGAGGTCGTTCTCACGCTCGCCGCCGCCGCCACGTCCGTGGGCACGGTCGTGGACGGCAAGGACCGCCCGATCGTGGGGGCCGAGGTGCAGTTCGGCGTCGTCACCCGCTACGGCAGCGTCACGAGCTGGGGCTACACCCCGGCCGAGCACCTCCGCGGCACGGCGGTCGGCCCGTTCTACCTCGCCACCACCGACGCCGCCGGGAAGTTCCGCTTCGCCACCGTCCCGGCGGGTGCCGAGCTCATCTTCCGCGCCCGCGCCGCCGGCTACGCCGAGGCTGACACCGGTGCCGGCGGCCCGCGGCAGACCCATGTCGTCGGCCCGGAGGCGAAGGCGGTGCGGCTGACGCTCGACCCCGAGGCGGTGGTCCGCGGCACCGTCGCGTCCCGGGTGCCCGGCGTGCCGGTGAAGGACGTGACCGTCCGGCTCGACGGCCGCGAGGGGGCGCACGGCGTCAACCGTGTCGCGACGCCGGACGCGGCCGGGCGGTTCGAGTTCAAGGGGCTGCGGGCCGGGCCGTACAACGTGTACCTCGCGCTCCCCGAGGGCATGGCCGCCGTCGCCACCGGGGCGGACGTGACACCAAAGACCGGCGAGACGGCGGCGGTCGCTCTGGAAGTCGTCGAGGGCGTCGAGGTCACCGGCATCGTGCGGGTGAAGGGGACGGGCGAGGCGCTGCCGGGGGCGGCGGTCTCCGCGTCCGGCCTGTTCAACCCCTCGGGTCACAGCTTCACGCGGGCGAAGACCGACGCCGCCGGCCGGTTCGCCCTCCGCCTGCCGCCCGGCGAGGCGAAGGTGTTCGTCGCCGAGATGCCGGCCGGGTTCGCCCACCCGAGCAACCAGTGGGACCGCAGGTCGGTTACCGTCGCCGCCGGCGGCAAGGGCGTCGCCATCGCCGAGCCGTTCGAGGCGGTGCGGGTGGTGCCGGGGCTCGACGGCCGCGTCACCGACGCCGCCGGCCGGCCGCTGGCGCACGCGCGGGTGTCGGCCCTCCAGCACACCAGCGTGTGCGGCAACTTCGCCACCGACCCGGTCGCCGCCAGCTTCGACGGCACGTTCTCGCTGCCGTACTCGCCGAACGGCCCGCTGGAGCCGGGCCGGAGCGTGCCCCTGCGGGTCGTCACCGAGGACGGCAAGGCGTTCGAGGCGGCCGCGCTGGTCACGGCGGGCGGCGTCGCCACCGTCCGCGTGCCGACGCTGCCGGACGTGGCCGGGCCGCAGGACGTGAAGGCGAACGAGCTGGCCGGCGTCGTGGTGGACGAGAAGGGGCGGCCGCTGGCGGGCGTGAAGGTCCACGTCTGGGACTGGGTGGACCAGCCGTCGAACTACACGTTCACCGGCCCCGACGGGGTGTTCCGCATCATCCCACCCGGCACCCGCGAGCGGACCGTGCAGGTGCGGTTCAAGAAGGACGGGCTCTCGCCGGTCATGGTCACCCACCAGCTGCTCGGCGGGAAGGGGCTGGTGATCGCGATGGACGCGGCGACGTACTTCGAGGGCGTCGTTCGCCGCCCGGACGGGAAGCCCGCGGCCGGGGCCGTGATCCGCGCCGACCAGGGGCCGAAGATGCTGGAGGGCGCCGTCTACTCCGAGGTGTGGACGGAGACGACCGCCGGCCCCGACGGGAAGTACTGCCTCTACGTGCAGCCGGACGAGTACGCTCTCCACGTCAAGGCCCCCGGCGTCGGCGTGGCGCGGCTGCCGAAGACCGGCA
>DASPHQ010001109.1:0-5408 GCA_035629595.1 Urbifossiella sp.
GACGACCGTCGGCACCGCGGCCAGCGCCTTGTCGAGCGCCACCGTGCGGGCGTCGTCGAAGCCGGCGCCCCGGAAGTCGCGGGCCTCGAAGTCCACGTGCAGCCGCTTCGTCGCGAACACGGCGAAGCTCGCGGCCCCGTATTCGTCGGCGAGGAACCGGGCCACCGCGGCCTTGACCTGCTCGTCGATCATTTCGAGGATCAGCCCGCGCGGGTTCTTGCCGTCGAGGATCTCCTGGCGGCCGCCGTACACGCGCTTCCGCTGGTAGTCCATCACCTCGTCGTATTCCAGCAGGTTCTTCCGCTGGTCGAAGTGGTACTCCTCGACCTTCTTCTGGGCCTTCTCGATGCGGCGCGTCACCATGCCACTCTCGATCGCCTCGCCCTCCTGCATGCCGAGCCGGGTGAGGACGTTGCTGACCCACTCGCCGGCGAACATCCGCATCAAGTCGTCCTGTAGCGACAGGTAGAACCGGCTCGACCCCGGGTCGCCCTGCCGGCCGGCGCGGCCGCGGAGCTGGTTGTCGATGCGGCGGCTCTCGTGCCGCTCGGTGCCGACGATGTGGAGCCCGCCCATCTCGGCGACCCGGCGGCCCTCCTCCTTCATCCGCTCCTTCGCCTCGATCTCCGCGACCGTCGCCGTCCACACGTCGTTGGGGATTTCGAGCCGCGTCGGGTACTTGGGCCGGCCGTCCTCGTTCTTGAGCTGCTTCAGCCGCGCCCACGCCAGCGTCTCGGGGTTGCCGCCGAGGATGATGTCGGTGCCGCGGCCGGCCATGTTGGTCGAAATCGTCACGCCGCCGAGCCGCCCGGCCTGGGCCACGATTTCCGCCTCGCGGGCCACGTTCTCGGGCTTGGCGTTCAGCAGCTCGTGCTTGATGCCGCGGCGCTTCAGCATCGCCGACAGCTTCTCGCTCTTGGCGACGTCCGTGGTGCCGATGAGGATCGGCCGCTTCGTCTTGTGGACGTCCTCGATCTCGCCCACGACGGCGTTCCACTTCTCGTTGTCGGTGCGGTACACGAGGTCTTTCGCGTTCACGCGCCGCAGCGGCATGTTGGTCGGGATGGCGACCACGTCGAGCTTGTAGATCTTCCAGAACTCGGTGGCCTCGGTCATGGCCGTGCCGGTCATGCCGCCGAGCTTCTTGTACAGGCGGAAGTAGTTCTGCAGGGTGACGGTGGCGAGCGTCTGCGTCTCCTGCTTGATCTTCACGCCGTCCTTCCGGTGCTTGGCCTCGACGGCCTGGTGGAGCCCGTCGGACCACTGCCGGCCGAACATGGCCCGGCCGGTGTTCTGGTCGATGATGATGATGCCGAGGTCGTTGTCCTCGCGCGGGTCGGGCGCGATCATGTAGTCGCGGTCGAGCTTGTACAGGTGGTGCGCCTTGAGCGCGTTGTCCATCATGTGCGGCCAGTCCATGTTGCCGGCCGTGTAGAAGCTCTCGACGCCCGCCAGCCGCTCCGCCTCGCGGACGCCGGCGTCGGTCAGGTGGCAGGTCTTCTCCTTCTCCTTGATCTCGAAGAAGACGCCCTTCGGCGGCGGGTTGGCGGGGTCCACCCGCGACGGGTCCGCGGGCGCCAGCAGCGGCAGGTTGTCGCCCTCGGTGCCGGCGAAGACGACGGTGCCGGCGGCCTTCAGGTCGGCGCGGGCCTTCCGCTCCATGTCTGTGAGGGCGCGGGCGACCTCGTCGGCGTCGGCGAACTGCTTGGCGTCGGAGATCGACGGGCCGCTGATGATGAGCGGCGTGCGGGCCTCGTCGATGAGGATGTTGTCCACCTCGTCGATGACGGCGTAGTTGAGCGGCGTCCGCTGCACCTGGCGGTAGTACGGGTGGAAGCCCTGGTCGTCGTGCCGGGCCAGCTTCATGTTGTCGCGGAGGTAGTCGAACCCGGACTCGCTGGCGGTGCCGTAGGTGATGTCGCACTCGTAGGCGGCGCGGCGCGGCTCGGGCTCCATGTCCGACTGGATGTACGCCGCGCTCACCCCGAGGGCGTTGTAGATGGGGAGCATCCACTCGCAGTCGCGGCGGGCCAGGTAGTCGTTCACGGTGATGACGTGGACGCCCTTCGCCTCCAGCGCGTTCAGGTACACCGCCAGCGTGGCGACGAGCGTCTTGCCCTCGCCCGTAATCATCTCGGCGATGGCCCCGAGGCCGGTCTTGTAGCCGTGGAGCACGGCGCCGCCGACGATCTGCACGTCGTAGTGGCGCATCCCCTTGGTGCGGCGGGCGGCCTCGCGGCAGGCGGCGAACGCCTCGGGGAGCAGGTCGTCGAGCGTCTCGCCGGCCTTGAGCCGCTGGCGGTACTTGTCGGACAGCCCCTTGAGCTCGTCGTCCGACAGCGCCTTCATCTCACCTTCGAGGGCGTTGGTGCGGGCGAGGACGGAGCCGGGGATGACGGTGTGCGCATCGGCGTGCTTGGCGCGGTAGTAGCCGAGCGACTTGGTGACGCGCTCGCTGGACGACCCGCCGATGAGGCGGGTGATGGCGCCGACGACCCCCTCGGTGAGGCTGGTGAACTTCTCGCCGAGCTTTTCGAGGAAGCTCGGTTCCAGGTTCGCGGTCTGCGTCGCCATCGTGGCTCACCTCGGGTCGGGCGGCGGGCGGCCGCGCCGAAATCAAGAGTTCACTTTAAGTAGGGGCAAAATGGGGGTCAATCCCGACCGCTACGACCGGCACGACCGCCATGCGCACCCCCGCATACCGGGAACGGGACGGCCGGACCCACGATTCTCGCCGCGGAGAAAAGCGGATGCGCGAGTCCTGTTTAATGTGGACATTTCGATCCAGTTGTTCATAATCCAGGCGTTCGGCTGTTACTTCAACGGAGGGGCCGTCATGGAACTGCTTGCAACATTGGGGTTCGCCGCGGTGTTCGGCGCGGTGGCATACCTGCTCGGAGGGATGTTGGTCCGCCGGTCGGGCTAAACACACAAAGCCCACCGGTTTCGACCGGTGGGCTTATTCGCGCAAAGCCTGGGGATGGTTGTCCCCAGGCTCCGGGGGGGGGTTGCTACGCCTTCGCGGCGGCGACCTGCGGCACCGGCACCTTCTCGCGGGCAATGGCGACGAGCTGGTCGAACGCGGCCGGGTCGTGGATGGCGATCTCCGACAGCGACTTGCGGTCCAGCGCCACCATCGCCAGCTGGAGGCCGTGGATGAACTCGCTGTAGCGCATCCCGCGCATCCGGCAGGCGGCGTTGATGCGGATGATCCACAGCCGGCGGAAGTCGCGCTTGCGGACCTTACGGTCGCGGTACGAGAACGCCCGGGCGCGGATCAGGGTGACGATCGCCTGGCGGTACAGGTTGTGGCGGGCGAGGCGGAAGCCCTTCGTCAGCTTCCGCGTCCGCTTCTTGCGGCGCGCGGTGGGGGCTTTACTGCGGGCGCGAACCATGGCGTCTCCTCCAGCAAGCCCGGCGACGGCCGTCGCCGGGCTTGCGGGTCAAGGTGTGTGGGGGTGTGGGGGTTTAGCTGATGCCCAGGGCCAGCTTGTACTTCTTCAGCACGCTCGGCCGGCCCTCGATGATGCCGGGCTTTCGGAGCCCGCGCTTCCGCTTGGTCGTCATGTGGGCGTTCAGGTGCCGCCGACCGACCTTGGCGTACTTCAGCTTCCCGCCACCCGTCACCTTGATCCGTTTCTTGACGCTTCGATTCGTCTTGTTCTTCGTGGCCATTGCGGCGCTCCGGTCCGTGCGGGGGGGCAGTGGGGAGTGGGGAGTGAGGAGTGAGGAGGAGAGAGAACCGGTCGGTTTATCTCCCTCCTCCTCACTCCTCACTCCTCACTCCCAACTGACTTAGGGGCCGCCCCGTCACCTTGTGATTCCCCCGTCGCCGGGGGTGGAACGCGAAACGCCCGAAACCCGGGTGCGTGACCCGGGTTCCGAGCGGCGTTCGGTCGTGGGGAAGGTTCTACGGCGCCGGCCCGCGGGCGGCTACGCCTTCGGCTTCTCGGCCGTCGCCGCGGCGGGCGCGGGTTTCGGCGCGGCCGGCTTCGGCGCGGCCGGCTTCGGCGCGGCCGCGGCTTCGGCGGCCGGCTTTGCGTCGGCGACCGGCTTCGCGTCGGCCGCCGGCTTAGCGTCGGCGACCG
Source organism: Urbifossiella sp. (assembly GCA_035629595.1). Classification (GTDB taxonomy): domain Bacteria; phylum Planctomycetota; class Planctomycetia; order Gemmatales; family Gemmataceae; genus Urbifossiella. The sequence goes on from DASPHQ010001109.1 coordinate 4,089, forward strand.
CGGCCGGGGCCGGGATCGGCGCGCCGTCCGGACCAGTTGCCGCTGCTGCTGCCGCTGCCGCTGCCGCTGCCGCTGCCGCTACCGCTGCCGGGTGGGCGGGCTTGGGGACGGCCGGCTTGGGCACGGCGGACTTCGGCTTGGCGGGGGTGGAGCCGGGGGGCTTCGGCTTACCCGACTTGCTCAGGATCGGCTTCGGCGCCAGCAGGGCCACCATCCGCTTCCCTTCCATCCGGGCCGGGCTCTCGACCTTGCAGACGTCCAGGAGGGCGGTCAGCACCTCGTTCATGACCCGCTGCCCCTCCTCGATGTGCTGCATCTCGCGGCCGCGGAACAGCACGTTCACCTGCACCTTGTCGTGCTCCTCCAGGAACTGCCGGGCCTGGACCACCTTGGTGTGGATGTCGTGCTCCCCGGTCTTCGGGCGGACGCGGATCTCCTTCAGCTTCTGCTGGTGCGTCTTCTGGTGGCTCTTCTTCGACTGGTCGTACTTGAACTTCCCGTAGTCCATGATCTTGCAGACCGGCGGGCGCTCCTTGTCCGCCACCTCGACGAGGTCCATGCCGAGCTCGCGGGCCATCTCCTGGGCCTGCGCGGTCGGGACGATGCCGTGCTGCTCGCCTTCGGCGCCGATGAGGCGGATGGGGCTGATGCGGATCTGGTCGTTCATCCGGGGGCCGGCCGGGCCGCGGGGGGGGGCGTTTCGGTCGAACGGTGGGATGGCCGTGTCTCCTGAGGGTCGGGGAAGGGATCGACCGGGCCGGGCGGTGCGACCGGTGTTCCGGGAAGATTCCTTAACTTCTTATCGTTACCTCTCCGTCGTCGGCTCGTCAACTGGTTTTTCGGGCCACTTCCTGGCGCGCAGCGCCGCCAGCCGCTCCCGCAGTTGCGCCTCGAACCCGCGGTCGGTCGGGCGATAATACTCCGCGGCCGTCGGCACGTACTCCTGTTCCACCCACCCGCCGGCGTGGTCGTGCGGGTACGCGTACCCCGCCCCGCGGTTCGCCTCGCCCCCGGACATCGACCGTTTGTCGCGCAGGTGCGTCGGCACCGGCAGCGTCCGCCCCTCGCGCACGTCCTTCAGCGCCTCCTCGACGGCGACGTAACTCGCGTTCGACTTCGGGGCGCACGCCAGGTAGCAGACCGCGTGCGCCAGGTTGATGCGGCACTCCGGCAGGCCGACGCGCTCGACCGCGTGCCACGCGGCGTTGGCGACCAACACCCCGCGCGGGTCGGCGTTCCCCACATCCTCGGCGGCGAAGATGACGAGCCGGCGGGCGACGAACCGCGGGTCCTCGCCGCCCTCCAGCATCCGGGCCAGCC
>DASPHQ010001110.1:0-12211 GCA_035629595.1 Urbifossiella sp.
CGGGGCGGGCGGGGAGTTGCAGGAGGCGGGTCAGGTGTGGGTGTGGGACGCCGAGACGGGGAAGGCACTGCACACCTTCCCGGTGAAGCCCAAGACGGCGTACGGGGAGTGGGCGTCGGCCGCCGACGTGGCGGTCAGCCCCGACGGCAAGCGGGTGGCGGCGCCGGTCACGGCGGGGAGCCGCGGGGCGCCGGCCGGCATTATCATCGACGACACCGGGGCGTCCGTCCGCGTCTGGGACCTCGGGACCGGCAAGGACACGCAGCCGGTGAAGGGGCTCAAGTCGTCGGTCGGCCGATTGACGTTCAGCCCCGACGGGAAGTTGCTGGCGACGGCCGGTAGCGACAAGGTCGTGCGTCTGTGGGTCGCGGACGAGGGGCGGGAGCTCGCGGCGCTGCCGACCGCCGACCGGGTCGGCGCGGTCGCGTTCAGCCCGGACGGCAAGTCGCTCGCCGCGGGGAGCAAGGACGGGTCGGTGCGGATCTGGCCGGTGCCGGCAACGAAGTGACCGATCTTGAACCCGGATGGCGTTTTGTTTAGCCCGGGGCGGTAGCCCCGGGCGGGCAACGGGCGGAGCTCGTCGGGGCATGTTGGCCGGCCGAGCTAACGGAACTCGCCCTCGTCGATCAACTCGGCGCGGAACGCGACGAAATCCGGCTCGTTGATCGCAAGCACCTGAATCGTGGGCCGGCCGCACTGCGTTCGACCTACCAACACCGGTCCGTCCCAGGCAAAGTGGCGAGACCAGTTCTGCTTTCGGGGGTGGAACAGTCCGGCCAGGCGGCCGGAATCCGGGTCGATCCCGGCGATGTTCGCCCCCTTGTGCTTGTTGCAGTGGAGGCAACTCCAGGCGAGGTTCTCGACCTCCGCCGGCCCGCCGTGCTGCTCCGCGATGACGTGATCGACCTGGAACGGGAGCGGGTCACACGCCTCGGGCATGTGGCAGTACTCGCACCGCCCACCCGCCGCCGCCCGCACGGCCGCCAACTGCGCCCGCGTCATGCCTTCGGCCGGGTCGGCGCCAGCGAGCGGCGGGCCTTCGACTTGAGAATCCCGAGAGTTTGCCCGACCCGGATGAAGCTGGACAACTCGTCGTCCTCGGCGGGCGCGAGCAGACCCTTGCGATTGTTCTCGGCGAGGGCGTTCATCCGCGCGCGGTCGGCGGCGCTGAAGTCCAGCCGCAGGATCGCCGCGGCCGCGTCGGGGCTCAGGAACGGTTGTTCGGGATCGACCACGCGACGGAAGATCGCCATCTCGGTGGTTTCGGTTACGGCCGATGCGCCCATCGTCTTGCTCCGCTGAAGTGCAATGAGCGCAATTCTAGCTGCGACCTTCTGGAAAAGAAAAATGACTCTCCACGCCCGCGAGGTGAGGGTCGATCAAGGTCGTGCGGCTGTGGGTCGCGGACGAGGGGCGGGAGCTCGCCGCGCTGCCGACACCCGACCGGGTCGGCGCGGTCGCGTTCAGCCCGGACGGCAAGTCGCTCGCGGCGGGGAGCAAGGACGGGTCGGTGCCCATCTGGCCGGTGCCGGCGACGAACTGACCGATCTTGAGCCCGGAGGGCGTCATGGTTAGCCCGCGCGGTAGCACCGGGCGGGGGATGGGGCGACTGGCTCGAACACGCTCGGTTACGGCGTGGCGAGCAGGTCGTTCCAGTCGGTGGCGTCTACGGTCCGCTCGGCGATTCGCTCCAGGTGTTCCCGGTCGGCGATGGCGTCGAGCGCGGCTGTAACCGTAGACGAGACCACACCGAACTTACGCGCCCCGATGCGAAGGATCATGGACCGAGCTTCCTCCAGCCGGCCGCGGGTCTCTCCCTTCGCCTCGCCCTTCGCCTCACCCTTTTTCAGAATCCACTGGTAGGTAGTGGAGTCTTCCAGCGTCATGATCAGCCTCCCGTAGAGGTTTTCGATGTGTTCGGGGTCGTAGCGCAGGCCGGACAACACGAACGCGGCGGCGAATACCTCTTGCGCCACGGTACGCGGTACGTCGGGTTCTTGCAACCGGTCGCGGAACTGCTCGAACGCCCGGTCCAGGTCGGCGGCGGCCTCGTTCGTAAGGACCGCGAGCGGGGCCAGCCCCGGCCCGGCGGCGAGGCGGCCGGCCAGTGACTCCTGCCACACGCGGACGACGGTGTACCGGAACGTCAGGTACGGCCGGCCGTCGGCGCCGGTGAGTTCGAGGGTGCCGGTGTGGTCGGTGGCGTTGGCCTTCGGCCGCAGCACGACCAGCACGGAATGCACCGGCAGCCCCTCGGCGGCGTGGGCGGCGACGTTGTAGCGGAGGAGCCGTTCCGGGAGGCCGAGGTGGCTGGTCGATTCGACTTCCAGGTGCAGCACGAACGGGACGGGGCCGTCGACGCGAAGGAGTCGGTCGGCCTGGAGCGTGGCGGACAGGTCGGTGTTGAGCACGCGAACCGGCCCGGTCGGCGCACCCACCCGCGCGGCGAGGAACGCCGCCCACTCGGCGAGGTGGGCGTCGATCAGTGTCTTCAGCGTGATGTCGAAGGGGTTTGCCACGGCAGCACAGACCCGATATCGGTTTTCCACCCGCCGCCCGCACGGTCGCCAACTGCGCCCGTGTCACGACTTCGGCCGGGTCGGCGCCAGCGAGCGGCGGGCCTTCGAGAGGGTCGTTCCAACAGCCCAGGTCAACGGCCTGCGTCGGGGGCTGACTGAATGAACGTCATGCCAGGTGCGGGTGCGGTCGGTGCCGCGCCCGCACCCATGTCGCCAGGCAGGTCGGGACGCGCTTCCCGGCCTCGTAGAAGGCTCGATCGGGTTCCGAAGCGAAACCCGGGAACCGTCGCAGGTACGCGCGCGCTCGCTTCGCCGCATTCGTCGGTGGCAAACCGTCCGTGAACGCCGTCAACGCCTGTCGAAACGCCTCCGCCGCCTCGAAGCACCCGATCGCCTCGAACGCCTGCCGCGTGAGTGAGTAGTGCGGGTCGCCCCGGATGCTCGATTCAAAGAGGTATCGGAATCCACCGTTGCCGATGACACCGAGCGCCCCCCACACGAGGTAGACGGTCCGCTCCTCGTCGGTCAGCAGCGAGACGTCAGCCCCGTTCCCGTGGACCTCGCAGATCCGGTCGAACACCCGGTCGCACAGGTCGGTGTCCCCGCAGTGGTCGAACAGGTCCGCCAACGTCTGTGCCATCTCGCACGGCCTCGATTCGGTTCCGCGGTGGCGTGACGAAAGGGGCTCGGGCTTCGCCGCTCGCGGCGTCGCGCTGCCCAGCGCGACGCCGCGAGCGGCGAAGCCCCGAGCCGTGCCTCAGTTCTTCTCCTCCGGCGGTTTCGGCGCGGGCATCGGCGCCATGGGCATCGGCGGCGGGGGCGGCACGAGCGGCGGGTTGTAGTTCCGCAGCCCCGCCACGAACCCCGCCGGACTCGGCGCCAGCTGCCCCCGCAGGACCATCAAGCGGCCGCGCAAGTCCGCATCCGCCTCGGTGCCGGCTTGCTGCGTCACGGTCGCCGTCAGCGCCTCGGGCGTCAGCTTGCCGTACGCCTGCACGTGACGCACCGCCGCGTCGGCCGCCCGCACCCGCAACTGCAGCGGACGCATCGGCGTCACCGCCAGGCCGACGAGCCCCACCTGCGCTTCCATCGACGGGATGCGGGCCACGCCGTCCACCGCCACCTCCGCCAGCTCGTCCGTCCGCAGCGCCGCGAGCAGTTCCGCGGACGCCAGCCGGGCGTCGAAGCCCGGCACCTCGCCGGTCGCCATCCGGGCCAGCCACTGCACCGCCTGTCGGGCCGTCGCCCGCTTCTCGGCCGGGTCGCGCGGCCGGTCCGCCGGGTCCTGGAACGCCGCGTTCACGTCCATCTCGAACCACGTCTTCGAGTACGGCTCCGGGATCACCCGCAGCCCCGGGTACTGCCCCACCAGCCGCTGCGTTCGCGCCTCCGCGACGTAGTCGCGCGGCGGCCGCACCACCAGGCCCAGAGCGTCCGCGTCCACCCGCGCCCGGAACGCCTCGAACCGGGTCTGCGCCCCCGGCGCCCCGGCCACGTCCTGCTCGAACCGCGCCAGCAGCGACATCAGGTGATCGAGCCCGAGCCGCCGCGTGTACTCCGGCACCGACGGCTGAACGGCGATCTGCTTGAACAGCGTCTCGTACTGCTGGTACGCCCCCGGGGCCGACGCCTTCGTCAGCGGGAACTCCGCCGCCAGCACCGCCCACGTCACCTGGTCGACGCGCAACTTCACCTGGAACTTCTGGTCCGGCGACAGCTCGATGCCGCTCGTCTCCAGCACCCGCGTCAGCCGGTCGGCGCGCGTCTTCTGCGTCGAGGCGAACACTGCGTCGCGGCGGTCCTGGATCGCCTTCCGCTCGGCGATGTCGGCCTCGGGGCTGCGGCGGATGTCCGCCACGTAGGGGTCCGGCATGCCGACCTGCGTCGTCTCGGTGGCGGCGATCAGCAGCCCGAACCGGAGCAACATCTGGTCGAAGCTCGGCGGGATGGGCTGGTCGGACGAGGCCACCACCAGCACCGGCCGGCGGGCGGCGTTGGCGTCGGCGCGGAGGTGGCCGATGAGGTCGCGCAGCTCCGGGTTCGGCACGTGCCGGTCGATCACGATGAGGTCGAAGTCGCTGGCGCGGGCGACGCGGCGGAGCACGTCGCGGCCGGTGCCGAACACTTCCACGTCGTAGCCGATCTGGCGGAGGAGCACGGCCGTGTCGTCGGCGCGCTTGCGGTCGGGGTCGGCGAGGAGCGCTTGCCCCTTCGCCCCGCTCGGCACGCCCGGGTCGCCGGCCGCCTCGCGACGCAGCACCTCCATCACCCGGCCGCGGGTCTTGCCGTCGAGCGGCACCGGCGAGCGGAGCAGGGCGTTGGCCGAGGCGAACTGCACCCGCGGGTTCGGGTAGCTCAGGCCGCGCTCGAGGCGCGACGGACGGTTCGGGGCGCCGGTGGCCGCGGCGCGGTCGGCCCGGTCGCCGAGCACCTGCACCAGCGCCAGCACCAGGGCCGAGCGGTTTTCCGCGAACGCGCGGTCGAGCTGGTCGTTCAGCACCTGCGACGGGGCGTCGGCGAGGAGCTTGTAGACGGTCGGGTCGGTGCGGGCCAGGTCGCCGAACTTGCCGCGCTCGATCGCCGTTTCCGCGGCCAGGGCGAGGACGAGCCCCTGCGCCACGTCGTAGTCGGGCCGCACGTCGAGCGCCCACTTGGCGTAGCGGAGGCCGAAGAACTCGTCGGCCTGCGGCGTCGGCACCGTCGGCTGCTTCACTAGCTTCTCGTCCTTCGCGTTCCACTCCCACACCGCGACCGTGGCCGGTGCGCCGGTGGCGGGGCTCAGCGCCCCGCCGTAGGTCGCCTTGTGGTTGGCGAACGGGCGGGCCAGCGCGACCAGCTCCTCGGCGGGGCTGCGGCGCTCCACGTCGCGGACCATGCGCTCGAGCGCCGACTTGGCGAAGTCGCGGAGGCCGGGGAGGGTGTCGGGCTTGCCGTAGGCGTACCACAGCCGCGGGGTGAAGTCGGTCTGCGCCGCCTTCGTGAGGTCAAGCACGTCGGGCCGGCGGCCGATCGCCGCGAGGACGGCGTACTGCATGTCGGGCGTGAAGCCGTCGAGGGCGGCGAGCCAGCCGCCCATCGTGGCCGCGTCCTGCTTCGGGATGGCACCTAGGATGCCGCGGGTGAGCTGCGGGCTGGAACTGCGGCGGAGAGCGTCCACCATGTACGGCACGGCGTAGTCGCCGGTCCGCTTCAGCTCCAGCTCGGCGAACTCGCGCTCCTCCTCGGTCGCGCCGAGGTTCCGGATGTACTTGTTGACGCGGTCGGGGGTTTCGAGCTGCTTCGCCACCGCGGCGCGGGCCTTGGTGATGAGCGTCTCCACGTCCGCCTTCGCCAGGTCGTTCGTCTTGCGGTCGTCGGACCAGGGGACGGCGCGGAGGTCCTGGAAGACGGTGGTGCCGTAGTCCTTCTCGATCTTCAGCAGGAGCGGCTCAGTCGGGTCGCTGGCGACGAACGCCCGGAGGTAGACGGCGGCGAGGTCGAACTTGCCGTCGCGGACGAGGCCGCGCATGTCGCGGAACAGTTCTTCCGGCGGGGAGGCCTCGGCCTTCGCGGGCGGCTGGGCGGCGCCGGAGTCGCCGGCGAGGACCACGACCGCGGCGGCGAGCACCCAGCCCCCGGCGGCCCGGCGGGCGGCGGCCCGCGCTCCGACGAACGATGCGGCTGTCACCGGGGAACCTCCGGGCGCGGAACGGGCGCGACGCCGGCGCGGGCCGGGCATTCTCCGATTGTGACGGCGCCGGTCAGCGGAGGCAATCGACTTCGCACGCGGTCAGGTCGGCGAACGTCTCGCGGCGGCGGATCAGCCGGTGTGTGCGGCCTGTAACGAGAACCTCGGCCGCCCGGCACCGGCTGTTGTAGTTGCTGGCCATCGCCATCCCGTAGGCGCCGGCGCTGAACGTCGCCAACAGGTCGCCGCGCGTCAGGGCCGGCAGGTTGCGCCCCTTCGCCAGGAAGTCGCCGCTCTCGCACACCGGCCCCACCACATCATACGCCTGCGTGTTCGGGATCGCGGCCTCGTAGTCGTCCGGCCGCTCCGGCACGTCCGCGGCGGGGGTCACCGGCCAGATGCGGTGGAACGAGTCGTACAGGGTGGGGCGGATGAGGTCGTTCATCGCCGCGTCCTGGATGACGTAGCGCTTGCCGCCGGTTTCCTTGGTGAACACGACGCGGCTGACCAGGACGCCGGCGTTGCCGACGATGAACCGGCCGGGTTCGAGGACGAGCTGGCAGCCGGTCTCCGTCACCGCGGGGAGGATGGCGTCGGCGAAGGCGGACGCGGGGAGCGCTTCCTGCTTGCGGTAGTGGATGCCGAAGCCGCCGCCCATGTTGAGGTAGCGGATGTCGTGCCCCATCTCGCGGAACGCCTTCACCAGCTGCACCGCCTTCGCGCCGCCGGCGCGGTAGGGGTCGGCGCTGAGGATGGGCGAGCCGAGGTGCATGTGGACGCCGACGACGGCGAGCCCCGGGTGGCCGACGACGGACCGGGCCACGTCCACGACGGTTTCGATGTCGAGGCCGAACTTGACGCCCTTGACGGACGTGTCGGTCTTGGCGTGCGTCTTGGGCGGCAGATCGGGATTCACCCGCAGCGCCACCGGCGCCTTGACGCCCATCGACTGTGCGACGGCGCCGAGGGCGTGCAGCTCGGCCTCGCTCTCGACGTTGAACAGGAAGACGCCGCTCTGAAGACCGTCGCGCATCTCGGCGTCCGACTTGCCGACGCCGGCGTAGACGATCGTCGTGCCCGTGCCGCCGGCCTTGAGGGCGCGGTGGAGCTCGCCGCCGGACGTAACGTCGAAGCCGCTGCCGTGCTCGGCCATGAGGCGGCAGATGCTGAGGTTGCCGTTCGACTTGACGCTGTAGGCGATGATCGGGTCGGCGGCCTTGAACGCGGTCTGCACCTCGCGGAGGTGGCGGAGCAGGGTGGCTTCGCTGTAGACGTATAGCGGCGTGCCGTACTGCTCGGCCAGTTCGGGGACGGGCACGTCCTCGCAGAACAGGGTGCGGTCGCGGTAGGCGAAGTGGTCCATAGGTCGAGAGCCCGTGGTGACTCGGTTGCCGTTGAGGTCCGTGAGGTTATGCTAGCAGCCGGGTTGGCACTCAACAGAGGGCTTCGCATGACCGGCTCCATCGCGGCACGGTTCCCGCGCGTCGTCTGTGGCTTCGTAGTCGCCTGCGGGTCGGTGCTTCTGCTGGGGTGTGGAAGTCAGTCGGCTACGCCGGTCGTGCATCAGGAGCCGCCGAAGGCCGAGCCCGAGCCCGCGATCAAGCTCACAGCGGCCGCGTTCGAAGCGGAATGCGTTCAGGATGAGGCCGCCGCGCAGAAGAAGTACAAGGGTAAAGTCGTCGAGCTGAGCGGAACCGTGAAACTCGTTTTCTACGACGCTGACTTCAAGGCGGTCGTCGTCGCCCTCAAGCCGGCGTCGGACAAGAACAGTCTCGGAACAGGGCTCCGCATCGATGACCCGGCCGTGTACGGCGGGTTGGGGATCGGTCAGACGGTTGTCGTCCGCGGTAAGGTTGACAACACCAGGGCTCCTGGTTGGCTGTTGAATTGTGTGGTCGTAGAGAAGGGCGCGGACACCATCATCCGTGTCAACGCCACTGACCTGGCGAAGGAAAACACGGCCAACGCGGACGCGACCCGGGCGAAGTACACGGAGAAAACGCTGGTGGTGACCGGAACCGTCGTGGCCTTCAAGATGTCGGACGTGAACCAGGTCGAGTATCTGGAGCTCAAAGGAGACGGCAACACCGTCATCACGTTACGGTACCCATTCTCGGTCCGAACTCTCAAGCAGGACTTGCAGGTTGGGCAGACGGTCCGGCTCGCGGGCTGGATGATTTCGGCGAGGGGCAAGGAAGTCGACATTCGAGACGCCTACCCCACGCCGGAGCAGCCGAAGTAGCACGACAGGCTCAGCGCGGGTGGTGCCCGACATTCACGCCAACCGCACCTGCCATTCCCGCAACTGCCGCGCGACCTCGGCCGGGGCTGTGCTGCCGACGCTCGTGAACGCCGCCAGCGCGTTCGCAACGCCGAGCGTACCCCGCAGCTCTGCGCCGCGGCCAGGGCACGCCGCCTCGAACGCCGCGTCCGGCAGGTCCGCCAGCCGGCAGCGCTTCCCCTCGCACTCGCGCACCAGGGTGCCGACCGCCTCGTGAGCCGAGCGCATCGGCACGCCGCGGGCGATCAGCCCTTCCATGAGCGTCGTCGCGTCGAGGAAGCCGTCTTCGAGGCGGGCGGCGATCACGTCGCGGCGCAGCTTCGTCTGCCGCACCAGCGGCGCCGCCACGCCCAGGCAGCCGGCCACGGTGTCGAAGGCGTCGAACAGCGCCGTCTTGTCCTCCTGCAGGTCGCGGTTGTAGGCCAGCGGTAGCCCCTTCACCAGCAGGAACAACTGCTGCAACCCAGCGATCACGCGGCCCGACTTGCCGCGGGTGAGTTCGAGCACGTCCGGGTTCTTCTTGTGCGGCATGATGCTCGACCCGGTGCAGAACGCGTCCGGCAGGTCGAGGAAGTTGAACTCCGTCGTGCTCCAGATCACCCACTCCTCCGCCCACCCGCTCAGGTGTGCGGCCACCACCGACAGCACGAACACGAACTCGAGCGCGAAGTCGCGGTCGCTCGACACGTCGAGACTGTTCCGCGCCACGGTGTCGAACCCGAGCTGCTTCCGCACCGACTCGCGGTCGATCGGCAGCGACGTGCCGGCCAGCGCCGCCGCTCCGAGCGGGAGCACGTTCACGCGCCGGCGGCAGTCGGCGAGGCGCTCGCGGTCGCGCTGGAATTTTTCGACGTAGGCCAGGAAGTAGTGCGCCGCCAGCACCGGCTGCGCCCGCTGGAGGTGCGTGTACCCCGGCAGCACCACCCCCGCCTCGCGCTCCGCCGACTCCACGAACGCCGCCTGCACGTCCTTCAGCAGCCCGTCCAGTTCGTCGATCGCGTCGCGGACCCAGAGCTTTACGTCGGTCACCACCTGATCGTTGCGGCTGCGCCCGGTGTGCAGCTTCCGCCCCAGGTCGCCGAGCTTGGCGATCAGCGCCTGCTCGATGTGGGTGTGGATGTCCTCCAGCGCGATGCGGAACTCCATCCGCCCGGCGTCGATGTCGGCGCCGATCTCGTCCAGGGCCGCGGCGATTTGCTCGGCTTCGGCGGGTGAGATGAGCCCGACTTCACCGAGCATCCGGGCGTGGGCCTGGCTGGCGATGATGTCGTGGCGGTAGAGCCGGCGGTCGAACGTGATCGACTCGGTGAAGGCTTCCACGCGCCGGTCGGTGCCGCCGGTGAACCGGCCGCCCCACGTCTTCTGCCCGCTCATGCCGCGCCCCGTGTGATGACCCTCCCCGTTTTATTGACACCCCACGCCCGCCGGCCGGGTATACCAGCCGTTCCCCTTCCCAGGCACGGAGACGGCTATGCGGACGTGGTGTTGGGCGGCGGCGGTCGCGGTCGCCGGGTGGTTCCCCGGGGTCGCGGCCGCACAGCCGGTGAAGGCGGTCGAGCCGACCGTCGAGGTGCGCTTCCGGTCGGTGAACGACCTGTTCGACAAGGCCGGCTACCTCGGCGGCCTGTTCGACCAGGAGGACGGCGTCACCCAGGTCCGCGAGCTGGTCAAGCTCCTCAGCCAGGACAAGAAGGGCATCCTCGGCGTCGACCCGGCCCGGCCGATCGGCGCCTACGGCATCCTCACCGCCGACGCGGGGAACAGCCCGGCCGTGCTGATGGTCCCGATCGCCGACCGCGCCCAATTCGTCCGCGAGCTGAAGGATCGCGCCGGGATCGAGCTGACGGACGCCGGGAAGGGCATCCAAAAGGCGTTCATCCCGATCCTGAACGAGGCGTACTTCACATTCGCCGACGACTACCTGTTCGCCGCCCGCGACCCCAAGCACCTCGACGCCAAGCTCCGCGTCAGCCCGAAGGCGTTCTTCGACAAGGCCGACGGCTCGGTGGCGTCCGTCGTGGCCCGGTTCGACCGCGTACCCGCCGACCTGCGCGACCTCGTGACCGGCCAGCTCGAACACCAGCTGAAGGAGAAGCAGCGCGCCGACGCCGGCGGCAAGCGGCCGGCCGAGCTGAAGCTGGAGGGGTTCGTGTTCGACAACCTCGTCGGCTCGGCGAAGGCCGTGGTGGACGAGGGGCGGGAGCTGTCCGTCCGCGTGTTCGTGGACGAGAAGAAGGACGAGGTGTCGGCCGTGCTGAGCCTCGACGCCAGGCCCGGCACGGGCCTGGCGAAGACGATCGCCGGGCTGGGCGGCAAGAAGAGCGCCCCCGCCGCGATCGTGAAGACGGCCGACCCGGTGATTTCCGCGACGGGGAAGCTGGCGCTCACGGACGACATGCGGAAGCAGTTCGAGCCGGTGCTGAAGGCGCTGTTCGAGGACGCGGCGGCGAACTCCGGCGACCGCGCGACCACCGAGCGCTTCCTGGAAGCCCTCCTCCCGACCGCGAAGGCGGCGTCGCTCGACGCGGCCGTGTCCCTGACCGGCCCGGACGCCAAGGGGAAGCACACGCTGCTGGCGGCGGTGGCGGTGAAGGAGGGCGGCGAGTTCGTGAAGCTGGCGAAGGAGTTCGCCGGGTTCATCCCCGGTGAGGCCGCCACGGTGACGTTCGACGTGGAGAAGGTGGGGGCGTTCAGCCTTCACAAGGTCGAGCTCGGCCAGGTCGACGCCGGGTACGACCGGGTGTTCGGCAGCAAGACGTTCTGGCTGGCCACGTCCGACGACGTGTTCGCGGTGGGGATCGAGCAGGACGGCAAGGCGCTGAAGGCCGGCCTGAAGGCGGCGCCGGTGGCGGTGCCGGTGGCGAGTGCGTCGGCGGCGCTGACCCGGGCGGTCCCGCTGTTCGCCAACAACCTGCGGCCGGACGAGGTGAAGGCGCTGGTCCGCGACGCCTTCGGCGCGGCCGGCCCCGCCGGCCGCGACACGGTCACCCTCACCGTGGACGGCGGCGACCGGCTGACGGCCCGGCTCGTGGTGAAGGGCGGGGCGGTCAAGTTCGGGCGGGCGGTGGACGCGTTCAACAAGAAGTGACGAACGGCTCGGTTCGCCGCTTGCGGCGTTGCAGCGTCCTCGCTGCAACGCCGCAAGCGGCGAAGTCACTGTCACGTCCGCACGGCCTCCGCCGCCCCGTGGTTCGCGCCGCTCTTGTTCGCCGCCTCGATGAACGCCATGATCTCCAGCGTCACCGCCGGGTCCACCGCGGGCGTCTTCTTCTCGAACGCCTCCACGATCTTCTTCAGCAGCTCGCGGTAGATGAACCGCGTCCCCACGGTCACGCTCTGCACCGTCTTCTCGGCGAAGCCGACGAACCCGTAGTCGGCCTTGCCGGTGCGGATGCCGCGGAGCGTCGCCACCCGGCCGTCGGCCCAGTGGCCGGTCACTACGTCCACGCCGGCGTCGGACGTGCACGTCACGCGGCGGCAGCCCGGCCCCATCAGCGTGTACAGGATTTCGGCGCCGTGGATGCCGTAGTGGTACAGCCCCGCGTTCCGGGCCGGCATCGGCGACAGGGGCGCCGGGCAGTGGACCGCGCACCCCATCAGCCGGCCCTTCGCCGCGTCGGCCGCGTACTGCACCACCTCCGGGGCGTACCGTAGCGACGACGTCGAGAACACGAACGTCTTGTGCCGGGCGGCGAGGTCGATGAGGGCGCGGGCGTCGGCGGCCGAGCAGGTGAACGGCTTGTC
>DASPHQ010001111.1:0-3575 GCA_035629595.1 Urbifossiella sp.
GAGGAACACGTCCCAGTCGCGGGCGTCGCCGGCGGCGCGGCGGAGGCCGCGGAGCGACGCCTTGGCGGCGCGGAGGTGCTTCCGCGGCAGACAGGTTCCGAACACCTGCAGGGCCGCCCCCGCCCGCCGGGTGCCGACGCGGAGTTGGTGGACGTACTCCACGTCGTCGTAGGGGCGGGTCGCGGCGAGGGGCAGGTACTGGCGCACGACCTCGAACCGGGCCGCGAACACGACCCGGGCCGCGTCCTCGACCGGCATGTCCGCCGTGAGGCCGTTGATCCACTTCCCCTCCGCCATCGGTAACCCCCTGTGGTGTGGGGGTTAGGGTATGCCGGCGGGGTGTGGGTTGTGTGAAGGTTCCGGTTCGCCGCTTGCGGCGATGCACCGCCGCAAGCGGCGGAAAGCGATGATCACCCGTCGCTGAACACGTACTCCGGCTCCGCCCCGGGACCGCTCAGCAGACACGCCGTCAGCGGCTCGCGTACGCCGCCGCTGGTGTCGATGCGGATCCGTACCGCGTTCGCGTCCGGCTTCTCGATGTACACGTGTCCCGTCACCTGCACGCGGCCCGGCAGCGGCAGCGGGTCGGCCGACAGCTTCTTGTCGGCTCCGAGCCACACCGGGTAGTCCGCGCGGAACTCGCGGTCGGTCGTCGTCCCCAGCTTCGGGTTCACGACCTCGCGGCTCCACACCCGGTTCCGCAGGCAGTTCAGTTGCGTCTCCGCGGGGCAGTCGAGCTCCGGCGACAGGCCGCAGTGGAGGAACACGTGCCCCTCGGCTTCCGCGACCCATGGCAGGCCCGACAGGAACGCCCGGTGTTCGTCCGGGATCGACTCGCGGAGCGCGGCGAGGTCGGCCTCCCAGTCGGCGAAGGTGTGGTAGTCCGGGGTGCGGCCGAGGTAGCTGCGGAACGTCTCGGCGTGGTCGTAGGCCTGGCCGTAGCGCTTCACCCAGTACGGCGTCGGGTGCCCGTCCGCGAGCCCGGCCGCGCCGACGAGCGCCCGGTCGTGGTTCCCCATCACGCAGGCGCTGCCGGGCTTCTCGGCCAGCACCTCGATCACCCGCGACACCGTCCCCTTCACGTCGTCGCCGCGGTCCACGAGGTCGCCGAGGAAGACGACGCGGGCGGCCGGCCAGTGCGGGTGGGCGCGGAGCTTCGCCAGCAGCTTGTCGAGCCATCGGAGCCGGCCGTGAAGGTCGCCGACGGCGAAGACGGGGTAGGGCAGGGTCGTCGGCGGCATGGGCACCTTTCCCGCCCGACCGGCGGCCGTACAGTTCCAGAATCGATCTTACGGGCACCGGCCCGGGGCGCGGAGGCGGACATGCGCGTGGAGCTGTTCGGGCTGGCGATGGACGCCCCCGGCGTCACCTTCTACCTGTGGTCGCCGTGGCGGTGCTCGGCCCTCGAACACAAGCTGTTCGACGCCCTGAAGGCGATCCCGCACGCCACCCTGGAGAAGGCCCCCGACGAGCTGCGGCTGCACGTCACCGACGCGAAGGGGTGGAAGGCGTCGGTGCAGAACTTGTCGCGGGTGCTCAAGGGGTGGCAGGAGGAGGCGAGCGACGCCGGCAAGGACGAGCGCCGCAGCTGGCGGTGGCTCCTCGAGTCCGACGTGGACGCCGCCGGGTACGACATGCAGGGGGAGAAGGCGAGTTTCTGGCTGTACGTGCGCCTGTCGCTCGACCGCGGCGGCCCGAGCGACGGCGAGAAGGGCGAGGACATCGACCTGAACGGGTTCGGCGTCCAGGTGTGGGGCGCCGCGGCGGAGTAATCCGGCGTGAAGCCCGGGGACGCCGTCCCCGGGCTTTCCGAGGAGCAACCGATGACCGCCCGCTGCCCGCGCTGCTCGACGCCGGTGGACTTCGGCGCCCTCGCCGCCGACGGCCGGGCGTACTGCCCCGGCTGCGGGACGCGCCTGAAGCTGCCGCCGACGGCGATCGGGGCGGCGGCGCCGGTCCCGCTGGACGACGCCGCGCCGCTGGCCGTGCTCGACCCGCCGCCGGGGCCGCTGTTCGTGCCGATCCCCGTCGGCCCGCCGCCCGAGCTGGTGCGCGAGCAGGTCGAAGACCTCCGCGACCGCCGCGACGAGCGCCGCGAACGGCGGCAGAACGACCGCGTCGACCGGGACAGCAACACGACCGCCATCGCCGGCGCGGCGGTGACCGGCACGGCGCTACTGCTGGTGGTGTCGGGGGCGCTGTTCGCGGGGGGGCTGAAGGCCTACGGGTGGTTCGCCGCGAGCTTCGCCCTGATGCTGACGCTGGTGGGGCTGCCGCTGTCGCTCATCGGGGCGCTGCAGCCGGGGCGGCAGCGCGTGTTCGCGTTCGCAGGGGCGGCCGCGGGGGGACTGCTACTGCTGGTGCTCGTGCCGGCGCTGATGATGTACCTGTCGAAACTGAAGTGAATCACCTGAGCCGGCCCCGTGAGGGGTCGGAGCCTTCGCGCGCCGCGAAGGCTCCGACCCCTCACGGGGCCGGCTCGGAGGGCGCTACTTCCGCTTCTTCTTCCGGTCCTTG
The DNA here is from genome assembly GCA_035629595.1 of Urbifossiella sp. GTDB lineage: Bacteria > Planctomycetota > Planctomycetia > Gemmatales > Gemmataceae > Urbifossiella. Next base: position 2,518 of record DASPHQ010001111.1, read on the forward strand.
CCGCCGCCGTCGCGCCGCTCGGGGTTGCGGATCGGCTGCGGCCGCCCGCCCGGCGGGGCGTTGCGGTGCTGCCGCGACGACTGCTCCGCCGCCTGCTTCTGCATCTCCTCCAGCCGCGCCTGCAGCCGCGCCTTGAACCGGCCGAGGAACCCCTTCGGCTTCGGCGGCACCGGCGGGCCGCCTCTACCCCCGTTGCCGCCGTCGCCCCCGTCCCCGCCGTCGACGTCGTCGATCTTCACCTTCGGCTTGGGGATGAACTGCCGCTCGATGATGCCCCACCCGGTGCTGACGATGAAGTACAGCGACAGGCCCGCGGCCACCTTGTAGAACAGGACGGCCATCACCCCCATCATGATCTTCATCATCCGCTGCTGGGCCGCCATCTGCTCGTCGGTCGGCTCCGGCATCATCTTGTTCTGCTGGTACAGCATCAGCCCCACCGCCAGCAGCGGCAGCACGTTCAGGTACGGCCCCAGGTACAGGAACGACCACGTCCCGTGCCGGTTCGACGGGTCGGAGATGAGCGGCACGTTCTCCGTCCACCACACCGTCATGTCCGGGGCGGCGAGGTTCTCGACCCACAGGAACGACTGGACGCGGAAGAACACGCTCTCCTGGAGGCAGAAGTACAGGCCCATGAAGATCGGCATCTGCGCGAACAGCAGCAGGCACCCGCCCATCGCGGCGAACGGGTTCATCCCGTGCTTGAGCATCAGCCGCGTCTTTTCCTGGTTGTAGGTGCGGAAGTCGTCGCCGTACTTCTCCTTCAGCTTGTCCAGCTCCGGCTTCAGCCGCTTCTGCACCTCCACCATCTTCATGTTCATCGCCGTCTGCTTCCGGCTCGGGAAGAACAGCAGCAGCCGCACCAGGACCGTGAGGATGATGATGCTGTACCCCCAGCTCCCGCCGGGCAGCCACGCGACGGCCTTGTGGATGGCCCACAGCCCGCCGTGCATCAGGTTCGTGAACGTGACGACCAGGTCGGTCCAGTAGATGGCGTTGGCGAACGTGCCGAACACCGTCGGCGACTGGAAGTCGGTGATCGTCTTGAGCTGGTA
>DASPHQ010001112.1:0-2610 GCA_035629595.1 Urbifossiella sp.
ACTAACTGAGTCAGAGTCAACCGGTCAGCATTTGCGCCACCTCGCTGTTGTCCGTGAGAATGAAGCTAAACGCCTTGCAATGAAAGCACTTCGGGAAGTCGCCGGTCGGGCACGGTTAGGCACCTGTCGGCGGTTCTGGGCACCGTTCGGCGAAAAAATGTTGGGGAAATGTTGGGGCATCTTTGGGAGCCCGCCGGATCCGATCGGGCGCCGACTCGCACCCGCAATGCTTATCGCACAACACGCACCGGACGCAATAGTCGTCCGCACTCCTTCGGCCGGCATCCGAGTCACTGTTACGGGTGCACACGGTTGGCCCCCCTCAAGCGTCGGTAATGGAGTCACGCAGCTCGACACCCTCCGGCGGGGCCGGGGGGTAAGGGGCGTCCGGCCACAACTGCCGGTACGTTTGGCGAATGAGTGCCCTCATCTCGTCCGACGAGAACCCGTAGCTACTACCGTCGAATGCGGTGCAGTCGACGGCGGGGTCCGACAGAATGATGGCCAACGCCAGCCTCAAGTCCTCCGCCTCCCCGAGCCCGTGGGCGCGCACCCCGATCTGTCCGATCAGTTCGGCATACGCGCTGGTATCGTCCGCTGGTAGGTCGTTGTGATCGAACCAGCAGATCGTTACCAAGTTCAAGTAATCTCGCACCATCCGCCTGGGTATTCGTCGCATTCGCCTGTTCCTTAAGGTACGAGCGGCAACCGGCCGTCCGGATAGTGCTGTACGATCTTCCACCGCGAGAGGGCCGCGTCCCACTCGATCGTCGTTGTTACCCGGTACACCACGATCGGGTCAACTTCATCGTACACCTTCACGTTCTTCCCGCCGACGACGATGGTCCGGTTGGTGCCTTCCCGCCCTCGGAAGCCGCTCCCGATGACTTCCGAGTGGTGGATCGTGATGGCGAAGCGGGTCTGGTCGCCCGGCCCTGGAACTGCCCGGTACAGCGGGTCGGCCTCCATCTGCTTGATCGCTGCGTCGCGGGTCCGCGTCCAAGTCTGGTAATCCTTGAACTGGGTCGAGTGTTGCTGCGGGCTGATTCCGCCGCCCGGCGCGACCCCCTCCGTCACCCGGCGGCGGAGAACATCGTTCGTCAACTCCGGCCCGTGCCGGGTGAGGCTGTGCCCACCGTCAACTGCCTCGGTCGCCAACGCTGCCGCTTTCGCTGCCGACTCCGCAGCGGCTTCCCTCGCGGCCACGTCTGCGGCTAGCCGGGCCTCCGCCCTAGCCTTGCCCGCAGCCTTGAGGTAGGCGGAGGTGTTCAAGCCGAGGCCGATCAGGTGGAGCCCTGCCTGCCCGAACCGGGACGCCGCGCCGATGTAGTCCTCGTTCTGGATGGCGCCTACACCTTCGGCACCCCGGTAGACCGCTACCGTGAGGTCGTAGGCGGCCGACGCCACGAGTACGGCGCGGACGGTCCGGCCGCCCTGGATCGCCTTCGTGGCTACCCCGATACCGAAGATCAGGGTCAGGTCGCCGCCCGCCGAGATCAGCGCCTCCCGGGTTTCCCCTTCGAGCGCGTAGATGACGGCCCCGACCACCGGCGTTACCCGCGCGGCGATCTGCACCCCGTTCAACGTCACGTTCGCCAACCGGAGGTTCAGGTCGAGCGCCTGCCCCTCGCGGCGGGCGGCGACTGCGGCGAGGGCGTTGGCTGCGGCCGTCGGGGTATTGATGTTCGCAAAGACATCGGCCGCCGGGGCCGTACCAAGAGGGGCGGTCAGGTGGAAGACTGGGCGGTAGAGCGTGTGGGAGCTGATCGTCGCTTCCTCCGGGATCGACGGGTCACCGTTTTCGCCCGGGACCACTATCTGACTCCCGTAGGGCTCCATCACGATCCGGTGGAGCTGGCCGGCCGGGAGGTCGACCCAGGCCACGTAGAAGGAGTCACCGACTTTCTGTGCGAGCCCGTCCCGGACCATGTTGGTGAGGCGGTACTCCCGCACGCGCGAGAGGTCACCGGTCAGCCGCGACAGCCCGAAGTCCGGTACCGACGAGACATACGCGACCCCGGTCTCCGGGTCCATAACGAGGTAGCGGTCGGGGTAGCCGGTCGGGGTCGTGACGTTACCGCGGTATAACGCCCGGACTGCCTGGGCGAGTGGCCCGTCCGTCGTGTTAGGGAGCCCGGCGGCGCCGAACGCGGCTGCAATGCGGTCGTGGTTCGGGGTGTCGCGGGCCGAGTCCGGGAGAATCAGGCGGACGTACTCGTCGCCATCGTAGTACAGCGCGTGGGTGACCGGCTGCCCGGGTGCCGACAGCCGGTCCGCCCACGCGGCCGCCTGCTCCACCCGGACGAGGAGGTTCGAGGGCGAGACGACCCGGAGACCGGCGTCGTGGTCGGGGTTGGTCGACCCCGCCGCGGGTGTCATGAACCAGTCCGTGTCGCCGTACCGGTCGGTGTCGCTGTTCCCGGCGTCGTTCCCGATGCCCTGCTGCGTGAAAACGTGCCGGGCCGGGTCCGCGTCGAACCACTGGTACGCCTTCTCGCCGGCGGGCACGACGAGGCTGTAGTTGCCGTTCGCATCGGTGACGACGGGGGGCACCATGTCCTCCCAAGCCGCGTCCACGGCGTGGACCCGCACTCCCGCCACCCCGACCTC
>DASPHQ010001113.1:0-2606 GCA_035629595.1 Urbifossiella sp.
CCCCGGGGCCGTCCGGTAGAATGTCGTTCCTTCTTCCCAGGGCCGCGCCATGCCCGGTGTGAACGACCCCCACCCCCGGCCCGACGTGGACCGCACGGAACTCCCGTCGCAGCCGAGCGCGTCGGACGAGACGGGCGCCTCGGCGGCCGGTCACCCGCCCGCCGCGCCCGCCCTCGGCCCACCGGTCGAGCCCGGCGAGGTCGGCACCCTCGGCCCGTACCGCCTCGTGAAGGAGCTCGGCAAGGGCGGCATGGGAGCCGTCTACGCCGCGCTCGACACCCGCCTCCACCGCCGCCTCGCGCTCAAGCTGATGCTCCCGCAGTTCGCCGCCGACCCCGCCGCGCGCGAGCGCTTCCTCCGCGAGGCGCGGGCGTGCGCCCAGGTGATCCACGACAACGTAGTGACCGTGTACGACGCCGACGTGCGCGACGGCATCCCGTACATCGCCATGCAGTACCTCGAAGGCTACCCGCTGGACGAGTACCTGAAGCGGAAGGGAACGCCGAGCCTCCAGCAGGTGCTGCGGATCGGCCGCGACGCGGCGGCGGGGCTGGCCGCGGCGCACGCGAAGGGGCTCGTCCACCGCGACATCAAGCCGGCGAACCTGTGGCTGGAGGCGCCGCACGGGCGGGTGAAGGTGCTCGACTTCGGGTTGGCCCGGCCGGTGGACGCGGAGGCCGAGATCACCAAGCAGGGCTCGATCGTCGGCACCCCGGCGTACATGAGCCCGGAGCAGGCCCGCGGGCTGCGCGTGGACCACCGCACCGACCTGTTCAGCCTCGGCGCCGTGCTGTACCGCCTCTGCACCGGCCGGCTACCGTTCCAGGCCGACACCACGATGGGCGTGTTGATGGCGCTGGCGTCGGAGGAGCCGCCGCCGGTCCGCGAGATGAACCCGGCGGTGACGGTGGCGCTGGCCGACCTGATCCACCAGCTGCTGTCGAAGAACCCGGCCAACCGCCCGCCGTCGGCCGACGACGTGGCCGCCCGGCTGCGGATGATCGCACAGGCGACCGTGGCCGACGCGCCGGGTCAGCCGTCGGTGCCGCAGGTGGTGTACGTGCCGATCCAGGTGACCGCGGCCTCGTCGGACAACCCCTTCGCCGACCTCGACGTGACCGAGGGCGATGTCATCCCGACGGCGGTCCCGGTGGGTGCGAAGCCGCGCGGGCGGACGCTGCTGGCGGCGGCGGGGCTGGTGGCGCTGGTGGCGGCGGTGTTCGCCGTGGTCGTGGTGGTGATCCGCAGCCGAGAGGACACCGTGGCGAAGGTTGACCCGCCCCCACTGTCACCGGCGAATACGACGGGGAAGGGTGGTAAGGCTGTCGTACTTCCTGGTCCGAAGGCGACGGACAACTCCGCGGATCGCAAAGCCGCGGTATGGGTACTGGGTATCGGAGGACACGTCCGCGTCTCGACTTCTACGGCCGACATCACCGCGGCTTCAGACCTTCCTCAGGAACCGTTCGCCCTGGTCGAGGTGGGCGTGAACTCCACGTCGGTGTCGGTCGATGACGTAGCAATGCTCGCCGCGTGCCGTCAGCTCCGCACGGTGGGCCTGGCGGGGACGGGGCTAACCGACGCCGGGCTGGCCCACCTCGCGGGGCTGACCGGATTGACCAGCCTGAGCATCTACAGCAACCCGATCACCGACGCGGGGCTGGCCCGGCTGAAGGGGCTGACCGCCCTGACGTACCTCGACCTCAACAACCTGCCGGGCGTCACGGACGCCGGGCTAGTCCACCTGCAGGGGCTCAAGGAACTCACCCGACTCCAACTCGGCGGCACGGGGATTAGGGACGCGGGCCTCGGCCACCTCAAGGGGGTGCCGAAGCTCACCACGCTCTGGCTCGGGAACTCGAAGGTGACCGACGCGGGGCTCGCCCACCTCAGCGGGCACACGGAACTGGGAATGTTGGCTCTCGACAACACGGCGGTCACCGACGCCGGGCTGACGCACCTCCGGGAGGTCAAGACGCTTCAGGCGATCGATCTGAGGGGCACGAAGGTGACGCCGAAGGGGATGGCCGACTTCCACGCCGCACTGCCGACCTGCCGCATCGACTACGACGGCGGCTCCGTCGCGGCGGTGGAAGTGGACCGCATCGCGGCCGAGTGGGCGATCGGGCTCGGCGGGTCGGTGAAGGTGCGCGGGGTGGGCGGCGACCTCCGCGCGGTCGCGGACCTCCCGAAGGAGCGGTTCGCCCTCACCGCCGTGACGCTCCCCAACGTCGCGGTCTCCGACGCCGACCTGGCCCAGCTCGACCACTGCCGGGAGATCAAGCAGTTCTCCGCGAGCGGCTCGAAGGTGGCGATCACGGACGCCGGCCTCGCCCGGCTCAAGGGGCTGAAGAAGCTCGGCCGCCTCGACATCGGCTGTCGCGGCATCACCGACGCCGGGCTGGCCCACCTCAAGGACTTCCCCGACCTCGGCCTCATTACCCTCGACGGGTCCGGGGTCACCGACGCCGGGCTCGTCCACTTCAAGTCCGCCCCCGGACTCTTCAACGTGTCGCTCGGCAGCACTCAGGTGACCGACGCCGGACTAATCCATTTCAAGTCCGTCCCCGCGCTCACCAACTTGTCGCTCGACAGTACGCAGGTGA
>DASPHQ010001114.1:0-2227 GCA_035629595.1 Urbifossiella sp.
TCGGGCCTCCCTGGCGCACGTCCTGGAGCACGTCGTGACTGGTCACCGCGCGACGCGCCCGCCGGGTCGCGACGTCAAATTCGGCCGGAGCATAAACCCAATCGACCTCCCCGGACCAGACCTCCAGCGGAGGCCAGGGCGACATCCGCCACCACCTCAAGGCGTCGCGGGTCCGGACCGGCATCTCGAACCGCGGCAAGGCGCCCAGCGACTCCCAGTAAGCCCTCCCCTCCGGCCCGGTCACCCGCCCCGAGACCACGCTCAGGCCGACTTCGGGCCGGCACGCGAGCCGCTCCAGCTGCGCCAACGCATGGCGGGTCACGCCCGTCGGCCCCCGGCACGCGTCCATGTCATAGACCAGGGCAACTCGAATCCGGGGGCCCTCCGGGGGCGGTCCTGTTCCCGAGACGTCGGCCTCCGCCATTTCGGTCACCACGGGATGATCCATCGCGACACCAGCGCCAGGCAGATCAGGACCCCGATCACAAGCCACCAGGGATGCCTCCTCGGGGCGTCCTCACGCGACTGATACTGGCCGCAGTGGGGACAGCGGACGGCATCCTCGTACACCGGCCGGAGACAATGAGGGCAGGGGACCGTCTCGTCGTCCCCATCGTCATCGGGCTCGTCGGGGAACTCGCGCTCGTCAAGATCGGTATCATCCTCGTCGCGGAACGGCATTCGTCCTCCCAGGCCCCCGGCGGGAAATCCGCAGCACGAGGGGCCTTCCTCCACCCGGCCTTTCCGCGGGAGGGCTGGCGGAATCGTAGGGGACGGGGCCTCCGCCTGTCAATTCCCTCGCGACCGCCCGGACGCCCGGCTTGACAGGGATTCGAGGTGCGTTACACTACTCTCTTCGGCCTCGCGCGGCCGGCGGTGTGCCTCGGTGCGCCGCCTTCTCGGCCCGGGGCTCAACTCAACGGGGAAGCGCGAGCACGCGATCCCGCGACAGGAATCTCTCCGGCCGGGACCGACCGGGGCGCATGGGACTCAGGAATTTATGCCCACGATCAACCAGCTCGTCCGCAAGCCGCGTCGACCGGTGACCTACAAGACCAAATCGCCCGTGCTCGACAGCTGCCCCTTCAAGCGCGGGGTCTGCCTCCAGGTCAAGACGATGACCCCCAAGAAGCCGAACTCGGCGCTTCGCAAGGTGGCGCGCGTCCGGCTCTCCAACGGGAAGGAAATCACCGCGTACATCCCCGGCGAGGGTCACAACCTCCAGGAGCACTCGATCGTCCTGGTCCGTGGCGGCCGGGTCCGTGACCTGCCGGGTGTCCGCTACCACATCGTCCGGGGCGTCCTCGACAGCCTGGGGGTCGCCGACCGCAAGCAGGCGCGCTCCAAGTACGGGGCATCGTCCAAGGCCGCTGCGCCGACGAAGAAGAAGTAACCGCCCCCTCCCGGCCCACGAGCCCGAGAGCACCGAGGGAAGTCGCGAAGAGGACCCGGTCCCCCTCTCCGCATCGGGGGCTTTCGATTCGATCCGATCACGAACTCATCTGCTCCGAGGATAGACGCGCATGGCCCGCAAGTTCACCGCCAGCAAGAGCCAGCTCCGCCCCGATCCCCGCTTCGGCTCGAAGCTGGCCAGCAAGTTCATCAACTGCCTGATGCACGACGGCAAGAAGAGCGTCGCGATGAAGGTCTTCTATGACGCCCTGGAGCTCATCGAGCGACGGCTGCCCAACGACAACCCGATCGAGGTGTTCAACCGGGCCGTCGAGAACGTCAAGCCGATCATCGAGGTCCGTTCCAAGCGCGTCGGCGGTGCCACCTACCAGGTGCCAATGCAGGTCAACAAGGTCCGCCAGCAGACCCTCTCCATCCGCTGGCTCTTGATGGCCGCGCGCGAGAAGAAGGGGCGGCCGATGGCCATCAAGCTCGCCGACGAGCTGATCGCCGCCTACAACCGCGACGGCGCCGCCATCAGCCGACGCGAGAACGTCCACCGCATGGCCGACGCCAACAAGGCCTTCGCCCACTTCGCCTGGTAACCACGGCGCCCCTCGCGCAGACTTGCCACTCCGTCACGGCCGGGATGAGCATCGCGACGCTCGTCTCGGCCGATCGGCGATCTCGCCCCACGGCCCGCCTCATCGAAGCCTCGGACACCTCTGCCTGAATCTCCCGGCGCCATCGGGGCGGCCGGGGGCACGGCCGACTCCTCCCTTTCGCCTCGCCCCGGAAGCACCCCCTCGCGGCGTCCTCCGTTCCCGGATGCCGA
>DASPHQ010001115.1:0-3887 GCA_035629595.1 Urbifossiella sp.
CTCGCCGCGGACCCGTCGGGGGCGCGCCTCGCGGCGCTGCGGTCGGCCCTAGTCGGCGTCGGCTGGGACGCCGCCTACCACCCGAACCCGGACGGCACCCTCGACCTGTACCTCCTCGCCAAGACGGCCGTGACTCTCCCCGCCGCCGCGCCGACGGTGAAGATGCCGCTCCCCGGCCTGTGCGCCGACGGGGCCGGCGGCGCCCGGCGGACGCGAGTCGAGCTGCGCTACCAAGCCGTCACGCTCGGCACCCAGGTGGTGCCGCTGGCGGGGACGCGGACGGCGCAGCTGAGCGTGCTGAACCGCGTCGGGCAGGCGCACATCCCGCTGCACGCCGGGTTCGTCGGCCCCGGCGAGATCCTGAACGACGGCCTGACGACGAACCAGCTGCTCCTGCGCGTCACCAACACCGACCCGCAGGCGAGCATCGCCTTCAACCCCGGGGCTGCCGGCTCGCGGCTCGTGCTGTCGTTCGACGTGCAGGGGGACGGGCAGCAGGCGGACTGGGCCGCGGGCACGGTGAGCCAGATTCGCGCGATGAGTCCGACCGTCACGGCGCCGCCCGGCGGGTGGACGGTGAAGCCGTCCGTCGAGGGCCAGACGCCGGTGTGGACGCTGACGCCGACCGCGGCGGTCGCGCTCGCCCCCGGCGCCGCCGTGGCGGTGACGCTCGACGGCCTGCTCACGTCGCTGCCGGCGGGGCAGGCCAACCTGTACGTCCGGTACGAGAACGTCCCCGGGTACTGGGACGGCCAGCTGGTGGCGCAGCTGACCAAGTCGCCGGTCGTGGTGACGGCCGACAACCGGGTCGTGGTCGGCAAGCTGGCGGTCGGCGACGCCGCCAAGCACGAATGGATTTCCGTCGACGCGGGGGGGCGGGTCGGGCTCAACTGGGCCACCCCGGCGGCGCGGCTGCACGTCGGCGGCGGCGGCATCCGGGTGGAGGACGAGATCCAGGGAGGCGGCGCGATCGTCCTCCACCCCGGCGTGGCCAACCCGGCCTTGGGGTACGTTCAGATCACGAGCAGCAGCGGGGAGGTGATGCGGGTGGACGCCGCCAACGGCCTCGTCACCATGTGCGGGAGCGTGGTGACCGCCGACGCCCGGGGCTTCGCCACCGTCGGCACCCCGATGCAGGGCAAGGTGTACACGGTGGAGGAGCAGGGTTTCGGCGCCCGGCTGACCATTCACGCCACCGACGGCCACCTCCAGCTGCGCCGCGAGCCGACCGACCTCGCGGGGGGCTATGCCCCCGGGTACGTATTCCTGGAGCTGTTTCAGGACGGCGACGGCGACCCGACGCAGAACGTCGTCCACCCGAGCATCCGGTTCCACCACCGGAAGGTGTTCTGGCACCGCATCGAGGCCCAGCAGAACGGCTTCCACCTCTTTTCCGGCGACCCGACAAGGGAGGATTACGTCGACATCCACGCGGCGAACGGGAACTTCCAGAAGCTCAACGGCACCCAGCTGACCGGGATCGTGAAGCTGTTCCGCGTCCCGCACCCCGCGCGGCCGGGGCACGACCTCGTCCACGCCTGCCTCGAAGGCCCGGAGTCGGCCGTTTACTACCGCGGCCGGGCGCGGCTCCGCGGCGGCCGGGCGGAGGTGCGGCTGCCCGAGTACTTCGAGGCGCTGACCCGGCCGGACGGCCGCACCGTCACCCTCACAGCGGTCGGCTGCGAGCCGTACCTCCTGAGTTACGAGGACGTGGTCGGCGGCGGCTTCCGGGTGTACGGCACGAAGCCGGACGGCGAGTTCTCGTGGGAGGTGAAGGCCGTCCGCGCCGACGTGGCCGCGCTGGCCGTCGAGGTGCCGACCGCCGGGGGGGACGGGCGATGACGCCGCTGATCGAGATCCACCACGTCGACGTGAAGGGCGGCGACGGCACGGTCATTCTGGTGAAGGACCAGGATGCCGCCGGGGCCGTCGTGTTCAGCGTGCTGATCGACGCCGGGGTGGCGCGCGGCGGGCTGCGGCTGAAGCAGTACGTGGCGGGGCTGGGGCTCACCAACCCGTTCGACGTGCTGATCGCGTCGCACTACCACGACGACCACATGGCCGGGATAGTGCCGTGCGACTTCAACTTCAAGCAGCTGGTGGACATCGGCGGGTACACGTCCACGGCCGAACCGACCCGCTTCGACCCGGTGAACGGCACCGGGCTCGGGAACTCGACCCCGACGTACATCGGCCTCTACCGCCGGTACGTCGCCGGGCGGATGGCGGGCGGGAGTACCCGCCTGCCGATCCCGTTCCTCGACAAGGCGAACTGGACGGCGACGGAGTCGGGCGCGCTGCTGCCGAACGCGGTGAAGATGACCCCGCTCGAGATCCCCCTCGGGGCGTCCGGCATCACCCTCCGCTGCTACTGCGCCGGCGGGGTGGTGCCCATCGGGACGGCCGACGCCGCCCAGAACGTCGCCAAGGTGCAGAAGGACGGGAAGGGGCGGGCGCTGGACCCGAACGACCTGTCGCTGGCGTGGCTCCTCCAGTGGGGGGACTTCAGCTACCTCACGTCCGGCGACCTGAGCGGCGACCCGGACAAGACGGCGTACTACTTCCTGGAGAAGGCGCTGCTCGACGCCCTCACCGGCACTGGCGGCCCGCTCGCCGGCAAGACCTTGACGGTGCTCAAGGCCCCGCACCACGGGAGCGAGCGGAGTACCTACGACAAAATCGACGACACCACGCCCGGGTTCCTCGCCCGGCTCCAGCCTGACGCGATCATAGTGTCGTGCAACACGAGCAAGCAGGTGCCGCACCCCGCCTTCCTGCAGCGGGTCACCGACCACTGCGCGGGGCGGGCGAAGAAGCCGGCCGTGCTGTTCGTCAGCGACATGTACTACGCCCCGTCGTCGGACCGCACCCCGCTCGTGGCCGGGCTCGCGGCGGCCGGCGTGACGCCGGCGGAGAACGTGGTGACGGAGGCGGACGGGTCGGTGCAGAACCTTGCCACGTCGGCCCTCGTCGTGAAGCGGTACGCCGGCGGCGCGCTCCCGGCCGAGGCGCAGCCGGCGGCCGACGCCACCGTCTTCCGCGACGGCTACCGCATCCAGATCCTCACCGGTCGGGTCACCAAGGACTCGAAGGAAGTCGTCGCCCGCGGCGTGAATTACGTGTGGAAGTTCGCGATCCCGGCGTCCTTCGCCACATCGATCCGGCTCGGGTTCCAGGCGCTGGCGGCCGACATGATCAAGTGGCGGACGGCGGACGGCACGGCCGACCCGGCCCCGGGCCTGGACTACATCCGGGCCTGCTACCCGGCCATCGGCTTGCTCCTCGGCGCCGACCCGACGACCACGGCCGCCGCCATCATCACCCAGCTCCAGGGCTACTTCGACGCCCAGTACACGCTCGCCTCACCCACGGCCCCGAACTACTCCGTGGGAAGTGACAGCGACCGGAGCCTGACCATGGACGAGCGCGAGACGCTGTACAACGCGCTCGTCCGGAATCGGTACCAGTTCCTCCTGAACAGCCGCGTGAACCCGAACTTTATGCGGTTGGCGAGTGTCGCCGAGTGGAACCCGGTGACGGCCGACCCACACTACGTGCCGCCCCCGCCGCCGCCGCAGGGCACGACATCGCGGAAGCGGAAGGCGCTTGCCATCAGCAATCTGTAATGACCGGCCGGCTCGACCTGGGGGCGTGAGGCGAGGAGGGACCGTGAGCGATGTCCATATCCGTGGCACCGCGTTGACCGTCGACGGGACGGCGGACACGTCCGCCGACTTCCCGTGGCTCCTCGCCGCCGTCGGCGCCGGCGAGGAACTCGCGTTCGTCGCCCCGGTCGTCACCCCGGCGGCCGGCGCCGGCACCGGCTTCGCCGTGGCCGGCGGCCTCACCCTCCTCGGCCAGGCGGTCACCGGCGCGACCCTCACCGT
>DASPHQ010001116.1:0-3322 GCA_035629595.1 Urbifossiella sp.
CGAACCTCCCGCCGGTGCGGCGAATCACTCGGTAGAGCCCCGTCGAGGTGACACCCATGGCGAAGCTGCGGATCGGCCGGGAAATCCTGAAGTCGGCACTCGACCGCGCCATCCTCACCGAGGCCGAGCGGACCACGCTCGAACGTCTCCTCGCCGGCGCCGCCGCGAAGGGGCCGGTCGCCGCCGAGATCGCGCAGATTCCGTCTCCGGCCCTGCGGGCGCTCCTCGACGACAGCCGGCTGTCGCCGAACCAGCGCGCCGTGATCGTGATGCACGTCCACGGCATGTCCGGGGCGAGCGGGTCGGACCGCGACCACGTCTACCAGACGGTCGTGGCGAACCCGGTCGAGTTCGGCAGCACGTTCGCCATGCTCGGCACCAAGACGCCGAACGCCGAGCTGTTCCTCAACGGCCGGTGGTACCCGGTCACGCTCAACGTGCAGTTCCTCAACGACAATCGCGAGGGGAACCACCTCAGCAAGGGCGTTCTGGTCCACGGCACGCTGTCGCTGTGCGAGACGGCCTACGGCTTCAGCCGCTACGTCTACCCGGACCTGTTCCTCGACGACGCCGGCATGGCCCGCGAGCTGACGGTCCTTCAGGTGCTGAATCACTTCGGCTACCGCGGCGTTCAGGCCACGCCCGGCGAGTTCAACCTGAAGCTCCTCCGCGCCGAGCGCCACAGCCGCGAGCGCGGCAGCGTGGTCCTCGTGAGCGGGCCGGTGGTGACGATCAGCAACCGCTGGCTCCCCGGCCCGGAGAGCCGGGCGCTCGGCACCGCCGAGATGCCGCGCCGCTGCGTCGTGGAGGCCGAGCTGGAGGTGGCGGAGGAGCAGCGGAACTATTACGCCCCCTACGGCGGCAGCCAGGAGGGGATGAGCCGGCTGCCGTTCGTGCGCGTGTTCAGCCTCGACACCAAGCAGTACGTCTACGCCGACGTGGACGACGTGCGGCCGTACGAGTTCGACGAGGAGGCGATGGGGAAGCTCCACCTCCCCGGCGAGATGCTCGGCATCCTGTCGCGGGTGTTCAACACGCCGGTCGAAGGGCTGTTCGGCGACGTGATCAAGGGGAAGCACGGCGGCGTGGTGATCCTCGCGGCCGGCAACCCCGGCGTCGGCAAGACGCTGACGGCCGAGGTGTACGCCGAGCAGACGCGGCGGCCGCTGTACGTGCTGGAGTTGGGCGAGCTCGGCACCAACGTGCAGCAGCTGGAGGAGAACTTGAGCCGCGTGTTCGACCGCGTGGCCCGCTGGAACGCCGTCCTTCAGTTCGACGAGTGCGAAATCTTCCTCGCCCAGCGCGGGGAGGACTTGGAGCGGAGCGCGATCGTCGGCAGCTTCCTGCGGCTGCTCGACTACTACCAGGGCATCCTGTTCCTGACGACGAACCGGGCCGACGTGCTCGACCACGCGGTGCGCAGCCGGGTGATGCTCCGGCTCGACTACCCCGACCTGGACCAGGCGGCGCGGGCGGTCATCTGGCGGACGATGCTGACCGCCGCGGGGTTGAGCCTGACGGAGGGGGCGGTGCTGGAACTGGCCGAGACGGTGCTGAACGGCCGGCAGATCCGCAACCTGACGCGGCTGGCGAAGATTCTTCACCCGGGCGGCGTCGTGACGCTGGATCAGATGCGCGGCGTACTGCGGTACGGGTGTGCGTGAGTGGGGCGAAGCCCGGGGACGGCTGTCCCCGGGCTTTCGGCCTCTCCCCTTGATTCCGGTGGCGAACCCTCCATAATTCTTACTGTCGAGGCCCAGGTGGCGGAATTGGCAGACGCACCAGCTTGAGGGGCTGGCGGTAGCAATACCGTGCAGGTTCAAGTCCTGTCCTGGGCACTGTTGCAGCACAAGGGGTTGTGGCGATTACGCCGCAGCCCCTTTCGCATTCCCCACCTCTTCACGACGCGATCGGTCCAGCGGCATCGCTTCGACGACGATTGTTCTGGCAGTAGCACTTGTTTCCGGAACCCGGTGGGGGGCGGCGGAAACAATGATTTCCGCCCGAATGGCCGTTTTCCTTGACGCCGCCGGATTCATCAGACCCGTAATCAGGCGCGGGGAGCCTCCGCGAGTCGGTCATCGACCGCCCTCACCTCCTGGCGTGCCGCCCACTCCTCTCGAAGCAGGGCGAACAGGAACTCGTCGCCCCACGCCCCCTTGAACCACACGTTCCGCAAGAAGTGCCCCTCGCGGCGGAACCCGAGTCGAGCGAATAGCGCCGCGGCCGGTGCGTTCGCCGCGTCCGTCGTTGCCGTCGCCCGGTGTTTGCCCAACGTGCCGAAGACGTACCCGAGGACGGCGCCGAGGGCCTCGGTCGCGTACCCGAGGCCCTGGTGGGCCGGATCGAGGGTGATGCCGACTTCGACCTGCCGCGGGTCGTCCGCTCGGGTGTGCAGCCCAAGGTCACCGACCAGGGTGGCGGCGGCCGCGATGCCGAGCTGGAGCCACATCCCCGGCGTGTCCGGGGTCACCACCTCCTGATCGGCCACGAGCCGCTCGGCGTCGGCCGGCGTAAACGTATCCCACGACTGGTAGCGCGCCACCGCGGGTAAACCACGGTAACGCGCCAGGGCGGCGGCGTCGGCTGGAACGAGGCGCCGGAGGACGAGCCGTTGGGTGCGGAGCGGGAACGGGTCGGGCGCGGTCATCGGCCACAGGGGTACACGGGTCGGGTCGCGTCATCCTATACGCTCCCGCGAGCGTGCAGCTCCAACCGCGCGCAGGTGAGCCCCGGAACTACGCCGCGGGGGCACTGGTTCTACATGGCATCTAAATCCAGTCGCTGAGTCCGAACCCGTCGAGCGGGCCGCCGCACACCGGGCAATCCGCAACCCGGTAGCCCCCGCCGGGGGCTCGTAGGTCCGCACACGTCACCATCCGTCCGACCTCGCCGCAGTGGCCGCACGCCAGCCGGCCGAGCGCCGTAAGATCGCCGGGCAACTCGCCAATGTCCTTCATCTCACTGTCCACCGCGAACTCCGAAGTTTCGACCTCACCCCCGAACCCGTCGACCACGGTGACCGCCCTCATCTCGCGGACGGGGCCGGGAAACGCGGTCACCCGACAGACGCCGTCTCGCTCGTCCAACCGGTGCATCGTCCCGCACGCCCCGCACGCGACCCACCGCTCCTCCGCGACGACCGTCCCGTTGGAGTTCCATGCGACCCCACCGCCGACCTCAATGATGAGCGGGCAGGTGTTGCAGCGGTACAGGTAGGTGCCGCCCGGCATGACGCCTTCCTCCATCGCCCGCCGCGCCGCCCCCGGCTGCCCTCGACGCCTGCCGCGACCATGAGGTAGGATTACGGGTAACTCGCCCG
>DASPHQ010001117.1:0-4251 GCA_035629595.1 Urbifossiella sp.
TGACGCCGAGCCGGGCGACCGCCCCGGCCAGCGGGTCGAGGAGGTCCGGGTTGCCGACGCCGAGGAGCTGGTACTCGGCCGACGCCGGGTTGGCCAGCGGGCCGAGCAGGTTGAACACCGTCCGCACCCCGAGCTTGCGGCGCAGCGCGGCGACGTGGGCCATCCCGCGGTGGAAGTGCGGGGCGAAGCAGAACGCGAACCCGAGGCGGTCGAGGCACTTCTGCGCCCAGTCGGCCCCGGCCTCGACCGGCACGCCGAGCTCGCGGAGCACGTCGGCGCTGCCGGACCGGCTCGACACGGCGCGGTTGCCGTGCTTCACCACCGGCACCCCCGCGGCGCACGCCACCAGCGCCGCCGCCGTGCTGATGTTGAACGTGCCGCTGTCGTCGCCGCCGGTGCCGCAGGTGTCCAGGACCGGGCCGCGGACCGGCACCAGCCGCACCATCTGCTCGCGCAGCACGAGCGCCGCCGCGGCGATCTCGGTCGCCGCTTCACCCTTCATCCGCAGGGCGGTCAGGAAGGCGGCGGCGCGAGCGTCGTCGACGCGGCCGGCGACGAGGTCGCGCACCGCTTCGGTGACGCGGCCGCCGGGGAGGGCGTGGCCGGCGAGGAGCTGCGGGAACAGCTCGGCGAACCAGGCGGGGGCGGGCAGGTCCACGGGCGGGCTCCGGGCGGGCGGGGTTGTCCTAGAGCGCGGGGCACGGGGGGAAAGCCCGGGGACGGCCGTCCCCGGGCTTCGGCCCTACAACACCCCGCACCCGCCCCAGGAGCGTCCGATGTCCGCACCCGCACCCGCACCCGCCGCGAAGCCGTGGCCGCCCTACGTCGTGCCCCTCATCGGTGTCGGGCTGGTCGCGGCCGTGGTCGGCGCGGTGGTCGTGTTCGGCGGGTCGGGGACGACCATGTCCGACGGGTCGGACGTGACCGCGCCGGACCCGAACCTCGAGGAGCTCGCCCCCGGGGTGAAGGTCCGCGACCTGAAGGCCGGGACCGGGGAGCCGTGCCCGCCCGGGGCGAAGGTGAAGGCCCACTACACCGGCTGGCTGGTCGACGGCACCTCGTTCGACTCCAGTCGGGGCGCGAAGCCGGTCGAATTCAACCTGAGCGGCGGGGTCGTGCCCGGGTGGCAGGTCGGCATCCCGGGGATGAAGGTCGGCGGCGTGCGGAAGTTGGTCATCTCGCCGGAGATGGCGTACGGCTCGGCGAGGAAGGGGTCAATCCCGCCGAACAGCACGCTGATTTTCGAGGTCGAATTGCTCGCATTCAGCCCCGGGAAGGGCGGCGGCGGCGGGGCGGCACCGACGAAGCTGTCCGACGGCACCGCCCCCGGGGCCGAGGACGCGGCGATGAAGGACATCGGCGGCGGGCTCAAAGTCCGCGACCTGAAGGTCGGCACCGGGGCCGAGTGCCCGCCGGGCGCGTCCGTGGTCGCCCACTACACCGGGTGGCTGCTGAACGGCCAGTCGTTCGACTCGAGCGTGGCGCGCGGCGAACCGAGCCCGTTCTCCCTCGAGGAGGTCGTGGTGGGCTGGCAGCGGGGCATCCCGGGGATGAAGGTCGGCGGCGTGCGGAAACTGGTGATCCCGCCCGAACTCGCCTACGGCTCAAGGGCGAAGCCCGGCATCCCGCCGAACAGCACCCTGGTGTTCGAGGTCGAACTGGTCGGGATCCAGTGAGTTTCGAGTTCCGAGTTTCGAGTTTCGAATTGTCCAGCGATTGCGTACGCCGTGAAGGTCAGAGAGTGGGTAAAGCCCACCCGTTGCAACGGGTGGGCTTTCAGCCCGTACAACTCGAAACTTTGAACTCGAAGCTTTGACCTCGAAACCCTCCCCTACTCCTTCCGCAGCTCGAAGTGGTCGAACAGCCGGCCCTCGTGGTCGAACGCGCGGAGCGCCAGCTCGCCGCGGTGGACCGTCACCTGACAGAAGTGGAAGTCGCTCCGCAGCTGGTTCTGGAAGAACTGCGGCGTCGGGCCGAAGCCCTCCAGCTTGCCGCCGCCGCCGCCCGTCGTCACGTGGACGACGCCGCCCTTGCGGTCCACCTTCCCCTCGCGCACCGGCCACGTCCGCTCGTAGGCGTGGATGTGGCCGTTGAACACCACGTCCACCCGGTGCTTCTCGTACAGCTGCTGCAACAGCCGGATCCGCAGGTCGCCGCCGACCGAGCGCTCCTTCGCGGTGTCGCCGTAGTCGTCGGCGTCGGACGAGTAGACGGGGTGGTGGTGGAAGCAGAACTTCCACTTCGCGTCGGACTTCGCCAGCGCCGCGTCGAGCCAGCGGTACTGCTCGCCGCCCGGCAGGAGACCCTGTGTGCGGTCTTTGTTCGTGTCGAGGGCGAAGAACTCGGCGTCGCCGTAGCGGAAGGAGTAGTAGTACTCGGGCTTCGGGAGCGAGAAGTAGCGGTAGTAGTTCGGGTGGTTCTTCTCGTGGTTGCCGATGCACGGGAACACCGGCACCCGGCCGAACAGCTCGGCCGACGGGCGGAACAGGTCGTACACCCAGTGCCACTTCGCGGCGCCGTCGTCCACCACGTCGCCGCAGTGGACGACGAAGTGCGGCCGTCGCTCCCACATCAGCCGGGCGATTTTGGACGTGATCGCCGGGTTCCGCTGCGTGTCGCCGACGACCGTGAACCCGAACGCCTCGCCGGGCTCGACCGCCGTCGTGAACGTCGAGTTGCGGCTGGCGAGCGCCTTCCCCTGCGAGTCGGCCACGACGACGCGGTAGAAGTAGCGCGTGTTCGGCGTCAGGCCGCTGAGCGCGACTTCGCCGAGGGTGTCGGCCGCTTCGACCTTCGCCTGCCGGGCCGGCGGGAAGGTGGTGCCGTACTCGACGACCGCGGTGCAGGGCACGCCCGTCTCCCACATCACCGTCATGCCGGTCCGCGACGCCGCCTGCAGGTACGGTTCGACGGTGAACTTCGGCCCCGCGGCGCGGACCGAGGGCAGTTCTGCGAGCGCCCGGTCGGCGGCGAAGTGGGCGGCGAGTTCGTCCGCGGACACGGCGTGCGGGCAGAGCATGACCTCACGCAGCGCGCCGGTCAGGGGCGTGTCCTCGTCGGCGTCGCGGTAGCGGCCGACGATGAACGGCGCCGTGGGGGCGTAGAGGATGTCGCCCTTCTGCTCGTCGCTGGCGGCGTCGAGCTTGCCGTTGACGTAGAGGCGCATCGAGTGGCCGTCGTAGACGCCGGCAACGTGGTACCACCGGCCCGGCTCGTAGGCGGTGGCGCCCTTCAGGTAGGTGAGCTTGCCGAAGCCGTCCTTCACGGGGCCGCCGCCGCGGCTGGCGAGCGCGAAGGTGAAGGCCTTGCGGTCGTAGCCGAGGAGGAAGCCGGCTTCCTTCGGGCCGTTGTCCTGGAGGCAGCCGACGATGCCGCCGTACTCCACCGGTTCGTCGACGCGCACCCACGCGACGGCGGTGAGCGCGGCTTTCGGGAACAGCGCATCCGTTGCGGCGACGGCGGGGCGGATCATCACGCCGTCGTCGGGGCCGTCGAGTTCCAGGCGCGGCGGGTTGGCGGCGAGGACGCCGCCGAGGAGGGTGCCGGGGAGCTTGCCGGCGCGGTCGGCGACCGATTTGCCGCGGTCGGAGTCGGGGTGGAACAACCAGTGCGCGAGGGGGCGCAGGTCGGGCCGCGGCTGCGCCGGCGTCGGGGTGGAACGGAGCAGCACCGCGGCGGCGACGGCGGCGGACGCGGCGAGACCGACCAGTTGCTTGCGGCGGCGCGTCATAGGAGGTCCGGAGTGCAACGCCGCGAGCGGCGGATCGGTTACATCAGCAGCCCGGCGACGGCGGCGTTGACGAGCGTCGCCAGGAAGCCGACGAACAGCGCCGTCATCCCGAGGCGCGCCAGGTCGGCGCGGCGGCCCGGGGCGATGGCGCCGATGCCGCCGAGCTGGATGCCGACCGACGCGAAGTTGGCGAACCCCGTCAGCGCGTACACCGCCAGGATGCGCGACCGCTCCGACAGTAGCACCTCGCCCGTCTCCTTCCACCCCTTCAGCTTCAGGAACGCGACGTGCTCGTTCGCCGCCAGCTTGATGCCGAGGAGGCTGCCGACGCGGTCGCACTCGGCGGGCTCGACGCCGAGCAGGAACGCCACCGGCGCGAACAGCCGGCCGAAGATCGCCTCCAGCGTCAGCCCCGGCGAGATGCCGCCGAGGACGGCGTCGAACAGCGCGATGAACGCCAGGAAGCCGATCAACATCGCGGCCACGTTCAGCGCCAGCATCAGGCCGTCCTTCACCCCTGC
>DASPHQ010001118.1:0-3175 GCA_035629595.1 Urbifossiella sp.
CACCGCCCGGGCGGGTTGTCCGACTACGCCGCGTGCGGCGGCAGCCTCCCGGCCGCCCAGTCCTACTGGCGGCCGTCCGGGAACGGGGCCTTCCACCAGGTCACGTCGTTCGCCGCGACCGGCACCGGCCCCGATCTGGTCCTCCAGAGGTGGTCCCACGGGGTCCGGCTGGGGTCGGTCGGGGACGGGACGAGTGCCACGCTCTTCGTGGGTGAGAAGCACGTCCCCGGGACGCCTACGGTCTGTACGACGTGGGCGGCGACAGCTCGGCCTACAACGACCAGGGGGCGCAGCCACAGATCCGGAGCGTGGCGGTCGGCCACGACCTCGCCCGGACCCCGCGCGACCCCCTGAACCACAACTTCGGGAGCTCGCACGCGGGCGGGGTCTGCCAGTTCGCGTACGGGGACGGGAGCGTCCGTGGCATCCCCCCGGGCACCGACCCGCAGACCCTCGCCCTCCTCGGGAGCATCAGCGACGGCCAGGTGGTCCCGAGTTACTGACCGCCCCGAGCCGCGCTCGGCGGCGACCAGGTCCATGAGCCCGGGCGGGTCGGCCACGTCGAGCCTGGCGCGGCGGAGGCCGGCCGGGTAGTCGTCGGCGGCGGCGGCGAGCGGGAGGCGGAGGAGGTGCGGGGTCGCCTCGACCACCCCGCGGTCCTTGCGGGGGGGATGAGGGTGCGGGCGGCGTCGACGACGGCGCGGGCGACGGTGGGGGCGTCGGCGTTCCCGCGGAGGAGGGCGACGACGGCCCGCCACTCCTTGGTCCGGGGGAGGCGGTCGATCTGGGCGTGTCCCATCGTCGGGCCGTGGCTGCTTGGTACGGGCGTACACTAGGCCGCCCAATCCTAGCGCACCGCCCCTCAGCCCGACAAGGACGGTAGCGCAGCCGCGAGGGATTTTTTCCCGGCCCCGTCCGTCGGTGTTCGGCGGCCGGTGAGCTCGCGCCACGCCCTGCGCTGCCCCCGCCAGTCGCGGACCGCCGCCACCCGCTGCAGGTCGGCCAGGGCCAGCGGCTCCCGCCTGGCGGTGACCGGCGGCAGGAAGAGTAGCGCCTCCTGGATGTCGGGGGCGAGGAGCGTCAGGTCCATCACCTGGGTGACCCGCGCCCGCGTCACCCGTCCCAGCCGCGCCAACTCGGCGTAGTCGCGAACCACGCCCGTGCGCACCAGCGCCTCCAGCTTGATGGCCAGTGCCATGAGCCGGGCCACCCGCGGCACCCGCTCGGGCGGGGGGTCGGCCGGGGCCGGCCCCTCCCGCAACTCTGGCCGCCCGCCCCGGCCGCGGCGGGCGATGTGGACCGTCCCTTCGATCGTCAGCGTCATGTCGGTCATGCCACCATCTCCTGCTGGCGGTCGGCCAGCTCGCCGGCCAGCGCCGTGATTCCCGAAGGGCGGAAGGTCACCGCGACCCTCCCGCTCGACCCGTCGTAGACGACCTTCTCCACCAGCAGCCCGATGACCCGCGCCCGCTCGTGCGGGGCCAGCGCCGCCCACACCGGGTCGAACCCCGCCAGCGCCGTCGCGGCGTCCGCCTCGGACACGTCTGCCGCCCGCACCTCGCGGGTCTGGTCTTTCACCCGTCGGAGCCGGTCCTCGGCCAGCCGCTGCTGGTCGTGCAGGCCGGCGAGCCGCCGCACCACGTCGCCGTTGTCGTCGCCCGGCCGGAACCGGGCCGACTCCAGCCCCAGGTGCCGCTTCAGGCCCGCGAGCTCGGCCGCCAGCCCCCGCTCCTCCGCGGCCAACTCGGCGGTCCGTTCGATCTGTTGCTGCCGGGCCTGGGCGACGACCTGGCGGAGCAGGTCGGGGTCGCGGCCGGCGGCCCGCACCCGGTCCACCACGAACCCCTCCACCGGCCCCGCCGGCACCGGCTTCGACGGGCACGTCGCCGCCCCGCGCTTGTGCCCGGCGACGCACGCGTAGTAGCGGTAGGTGCGGGCACCCTTCGTCGTGCAGGTGGGCGTCATCGCCGCCCGGCACGGGCCGCACCGGAGGAGCCCCTTGAGCAGCGCCCCGTACCGGTCGGGCGACCCCGGCCCGGCCCCCTGGGTGCCGTTCTGCCGAAGGCGGTCCTGGACGCGGTCGAAGGTGGCGGGGTCGATCAGCGCCGGGTGCTCGCCGGGGAACACGTCGGCCTTGTACCGCACCCGACCGGCGTACAGCGGGTTCGTCAGCAGCTGGTACAGCGACGTGCGGGTGAACGCCCGCCCGCCCGTCACCCGGCCGGCCTTGTCCGCCCACCGCTTCGTGACCCACCCCCGGCGGGCCAGCTCCTTCACCACCGGCAGGAGCGACCCGTGCCGCCCGTAGAGCTGGAAGATGTCGCGGACCCGCTCGGCCTCGGCGGCGTCGATCACCAGCCTGCGGCCGCCGGGCTCGCGGTCGTACCCGAGGACCGGCCGGCCGCCGGCCCACTTCCCCTTGCGGCGGGTGGCGGCGATCTTGTCCCGCGTCCGCTCGCCCACGATCTCCCGCTCGAACTGGGCGAACGACAGCAGCACGTTCAGCACCAGCCGGCCCATGCTGCTGGCCGTGTTGAACTGCTGCGTAACACTGACGAAGGACACCCCGCGGGCCTCGAACCGCTGCATGAGTTGGGCGAAGTCGAGGAGGCTGCGGGACAGCCGGTCCACCTTGTACACCACCACGCAGTCGATGCGGCCCGCCTCGACATCGGCCATCAGCCGCCGCAGCCCGGGGCGGTCGGTGTTGCCGCCGGTGAACCCGCCGTCGTCGTACCGGTCGGGCATGGCTACCCACCCCTCGCCGCACTGGCTGCGGACGTACGCCTCGCCCGCGTCCCGCTGGGCGTCGAGCGAGTTGAACTCCTGCTCCAGCCCCTCCTCGGTGGACTTCCGCGTGTACACCGCACACCGCACGAGTTTCACCGTCGGCCGCGTGCCGGGCTTCGTGGTTGTCATGCGGCACCTCCCCGCGTCAGGCGGAAGAACAGGAACCCGTTGGTGTGGGTGCCGGTGACGGCCTTCGCCACCGCCGACAAGGACCCGTACCGGTCGCCGGCGTACTCGAACCCGTCAACGGCGATTTTCACGCGGACCTCGGCCCCCTTGTACCGGCGGGTCAGCACCGTCCCGACCCCCGGCAGCCGCTCCCTGGCCAGGGTGGGCGGCTCCTCGGCCGTCGCGGGCACGTGGGCCTACTCTCGGGCGTCTCGGG
>DASPHQ010001119.1:0-9339 GCA_035629595.1 Urbifossiella sp.
GCTTCGTGCCCGGCCGGATCATCCCCTGTTCGTCGAGGTATCGGACGTACCGCCAGTTCAGCGCCATGCTCGGCCCCCTTCGTGTGATCCCGTTCGAAAGCCCGGGGACGGCCGTCCCCGGGCTTTCCTACCCGTCACGCCGCCGCCCGCGGGGCGGCGCGGCCGCCGGCCCGCGGCGCCTCGGCGGCGCGCAGCTGCAGCCGCAGCAGCAGGTCGTTCTGCGCCAGCACCTGCCGCTGCACGTCGAGCAGCTCGGCCAGGTGGTGCTCGATCCGCTCCAGCCGGGCGTGGTGCAGCGGCCGCGAGAAGCGGTCCACGGTGCGGATGAACTTCGCCCCCGCCCGCCGCACCCGCGACTTCCAGAACGGCAGCGCCGGCGTGTTCCGGCGGATCGCCGCCCGCGCCGCCGCGGCCGCCGTCCGCACCGCCGGGTCGGTGTCGTGCCGCTTGATGCCGCCGAGCTGGTCGTACAGCCGGAACGCGTCGCGGCCGTACCGCGCCAGCAGCCCCGCCAGCCCGGCGCGCACGTCCACGTCGGGCTCGCGCAGCACGTTCGCCGCGTGCGCCAGCGTGAGGTGGCGCAGCGGCGGCAGCAGCTCGGCCGGCAGGCCGCCCGGCATCGTCGCCGCGGCCCGCACCACCTCGGCGTCGAACTGGCGGAAGATGCCGCTGGCGGTGAAGCCCCACAGCACGTCGCGGTACTCCGGCGACGCGACCCGGGCGAGGAGCGTGTGCAGCACCCGCCGCTGGGTCTTCTTCCGGGTCTGGTTCTGGTTCTGCGAGTACGACTCCGGCGCCACCCGCACCACCGAGCACCGCTCGGGGACGAACCCGACGCCGTACCGGAAGGCGATGACCTGGAGGGGGAACCAGTCGCCGTGCCAGCGGAGGTCGGCGTGGTACCCGCCGGCCTCGAGGAACGCGGCCTTCCGCCACACCACCGGGCCGGGCACGCCGCACTGGGTCATCCGCGGGGCGACCTCGCGCGGGGACAGGTAGCACGCCTCGTCGGCCCAGTCGCCCGGCGCGAGGGTGTGGACCCGGCCGTCGTCGTCGACGCACTCGGCGAGGCCGACCACGACGCCGGCGTCGGGCCGGTCGGCGAACAGCGCCATCGCCTTCTCGAAGTAGCCCGGCAGGACGTAGTCGTCGGACGCGGCGCCGAACACGTAGTCGGCGCGGGAGAGTTCCAGCGCCCGGTTCAGGGTGGCGATGACGCCGAGGTTCTGGGGGTTGTGGTAGACGCGGACGCGCGGGTCGCGGCGGGCGTAGTCGGCGAGGATGTCGCGGCTGTTGTCGGTGGAGGCGTCGTCGATGACGACCAGCTCGAGGTCGGCGAACGACTGGTCGAGGACGGCCTCGACGCACCGCGGGAGGTACTCCGCGTGGTTGTAGTTCGGCAGGATGACCGACAGCTTCGGCGCCGGCATGTCGTTCCCGGTGAAGGTGCGGCCGGGGGACCGGCGGCCGGCGGGTGATACCACACCCCGCCGGGGCGGGACAACCCCAACGGGGGAGGCTGGGCGGGTGGGCGATGCTTGTTCGGGCGGGACGGGTCGGGTAAAATTCCAACACACCGCGGCCGCGGCCCGACCGGAGGACGAGACGTGGCGGAAACGTTCCTGAAGTACCAACTCACGCCGAAGCAAGCGACGATCCTCCGCTCCCTGGGTGATCGGGTCATCGAGGCGTCGCCGACGGAGGTGGCGGTGAGTGCCCTGATGTCGCCTGCGGAGGTCCGCTCGGGGCTGACGAAGCTCGCGGAGTTGGGCTTGGCCCGGCAGAAGAAGGTCACCTACTCCGTCGACGAGCCGGCGTTCGAGATCAGCGGCGACGGCCGGGCCGTGGTCCGCACCCTACCGCCGGGGAAGGGATCGTTCCCCGTCGGGACGGTGACCCGCGTCGCCCCGCGGATGCCGCGCATCCTGGAGTGGATGACCGGCACGGCCCCGGCGTACCTCGAGATCGTGTCCGACGACGTGGTCTGACCCCGGATCAGGACTCGCCCATGGACGCGCCCGCCCTGGTGCTGCTGGCCGCCGCCGCGGCCGGCCTGCTGGTGTACTGCGACCTCGACGCCGTGTTCGACGCCCCGCCGACGGCGCTCGGGCGGGGGCCGTGGGTCCGGCTCATGGCGTGGTGGTGGGGGTTCGTCCTGGCCAACGGCGCCCTCGCCGGGTTCCTCTTCTCCGTCCTCCGCGACAAGCCGTTCCTTGCCGATCTGAACCCCTGGTTAGCCGCCCTGCTGACCGGCGCCGGGTACACGGCGCTGATCCGCCTCCAGTTCACCACCCTTCCCGGGAACATCCCGTTCGGGCTCGAAACTCTGTACCAGGGCGTGCGGAACGTCGTCCACCGGCGGATCAACCTGGTCATCCGGGATTGGCGGGTGGCCGAGTCCAAGACGCTCGCACAGACACCCCTGGCCGACCTGCGCGAGCGGGCGCTACTGATGGTCGGGAGCGACGCACTGCTGAACGACGCGGAGCGGGCGGCGACCGAGAGGTGGATCACCGACCGGGCGGCCGACACGACCATCGCCGAAGGCGACCGCCGCCGCACGCTGGCCCTGTACATCATCACCGGCCGCCGCTGACTACGCCGCCCGCCGCGCCGCCGTCAGCCGCGCGCCCTCGTCGGCCCGGTACGTGATCGTCACCTCGATGCTCACCCGGCAGGTCGTGCCGACGTTCAGCGCCCCGCCGTGCAGCAGCGCGTCGTGGAACAGCACCAGCTCGCCGGGGGCCAGCGGCAGCAGCTCCATGCCGATCTCCTCCGGCGACTCGTCCAGCACCGGCTTCATCTTCCCGTGCTTGAACTCGAAGTGGTGCTTCCACCGGTCCGACGTGTGCGAGTGCCCCTTCACCGTCAGCCCGTTCTTCCCCGGCTCGGTGTACACCGCGATCCACACCTTCAGCCGCTCGTGGTCGGCCGCGATCGAGCCGTTGCCGGCGTCCCAGAACCACTTGTCGGCGTGGACCGGGCCGATGTCCGACGCGGCGTTCGGCCGCACGATGCGCCACATCAGGTCGTCGTGGTATACGGCCGCGGACGGCAGCACGTCCTTGATGCGGCGGAAGAAGCCGAGCCGCTCGAACACGGGCACGGCGCTGACCGGCGGCACGCGCTTCTCCTTCGCCCAGAAGGAGCCGTGGTCGAACGGGATCGGCAGCGTGTGGTAGTTCTCGACGCCGGCCGCCGCCGCGCGGTCCGCGAGAGCCGGGTCGACCGCGCGGAGGTGGCCGAGGTACTGGTCGGTGATGACGCCGCGGACCCCGGCCAGCTCGGCCGGGGTGAGGGCGTCGAGGGAGAACCCGCGGCCGTCGTTGACCTCGGTCCAGAAGCTCATCGGGCGGTCCCCGGCGGGAGGTGGTGAAGTGGGTCGTCTACCGCCGCGGGCGCGGCCGTGTCAACCCCGGGCGAGCGGCGCGGCGTCAGCCCGCCGTGGCTGTGGCGAGTGGTCAGCACGGCGGGCTGACGCCGCGCCGCTCGCCGGACGGGCTCCCATTGACCCGCCCGCCGCCGACCGGGTATCCCGCGGCCATGCTCGCCGTCACCCCCGGCCGGGCGGCCGCCCTCCTCGGGCTGCTCGTCGCCGCCTGCCACGCCGCGCTCCCGTTCACCGACTACGTCGCCTACGACGACCGCTACACGATCAACTGGCTGAACCAGGGGAAGCTCGCCGAGCTGCGGACGTTCTTCTCGATGGCCGGCAACGACCTCGGCTACGCCTACCTCGCCCTGTTCGCCGGCCTGCCGCACCTCGTCACCGTCTTCAAGGTCGTCGGCGTGGGGTGCGCCTTCGCCACCGGCTGGTTCGCGTTTCGCGTCGGCACCGCGTCCGGCTTCCTCACCCGCGCCGAGGCGCTGGCCGTCGCGGTCGCGGCCGTGGCGATCCCGGCGTTCAAGCTCAAGGGCGGCGCCGTCTACTCCATCTACGACTGGACGATCGTCGCGTTCCTCCTCGCCACCCTCCTCGCACTGCGCGCCGAAGCCCGCACCGGATTCGGACACGTCGCCCGCCGCGCCGCCGCGCTCGGGCTGTTCGCGCTGTCGTTCCAGATGCCGTCGCTGCTGGTCTTCTACGGCGGCTTCTTCCTGCTGCTGACGCTCGCCCACCAGCGAACCGCCGGCGGGGCGTGGTTCGTGCCGCCGGTCGGGTTCGCCCTGCGCCGGCTCGACTACCTGGCGCTGCCGTTCGTGTACTGGGTCGGGAAGGACGCCCTGTTCCCGCGGTGGGGCGTTTACACCGAGTACAACCGCGTCGGGCCGACGTGGGAGCGCCTCACCGCCGGCGCCCGCGGCGTCGCCGACGTGCTCGCCGACCCGGTGACGCTGCTCGCGGCGCAGCCGGCGGTGGTGGTCGCCGGCGTGATCGCGGCGGCGCTCGTCGGGTGGGTCGTCGCGGTCCGCGTGCTGCGACCCGGCGACGAAGCGGAACCGGAGACGGGTTCGGCGCCGGCGTGCGGGCTGATCGGGTTCGGGCTGCTGCTGCTGGTGATGGGCACGTTCCCGTACGCGGCGGTGGGGAAGTCGCCGGGGCCGTGGGGCGTGCCGAGCAGCTTCGCTCCGCTCGTGCCGCTGCCGTTCGCGCTGGTCCTCGTCGGCGTGCTGAAGCTGCTGCGCGTGACGGGTCGGCCGGCGGTCGCGGTGTTGGCCGTGGTCGGGGCGGTCGGCGCGTTCGGGTGGTGGCACAACGCCCTGTCGTGGCAGGCGCTCGAAGCCCGCAACCGGTCGCTCGTGCGGTGGCTCCACACCGACCCGGCGGCCCGCGAGCGAACGGTCTACGGCTTCGCCAACCGGTATGTCATCCCGCGGACGGCGGACAACCTGTACGGGTGGGAGTGGGTGTACATCGAGGCCGGGGAGTGGGGCGTGCCGCGGTCGTTCGGGTTCAACGGCGTCCCCGACGGCCCGACGCCGCTGTGGTTCACCCGCAAGTGCCTCGACGACATGACGCTCGGGTACGACCTGACCGGCGTGAACGAGGCCGGCGGCGAAGGCGCGGTGATCGTGCGGCCCGGCACGGAGTGGTCGGCGCCGCGGGTGGGGCTGAAGTACCTGTGGACGAAGCACGCCCGCCCGGCCCGGCTCGACGCGCTGCTGGACCGGCTGGTCGAGGTCGAATTCGTGCCGGCGCCGTACGACGGGGCCGACGTGCGCCGCCGGGCCGGTCCGCCCGCACCGCCCGTCGAGAGGTGAGGCCCATGACCCCGTCGTCGCGCCCGCGGCTCGAAGCGCTCACCGGCCTCCGCTACGTGGCGGCCCTGTGCGTGTTCGTGGCCCACACCAGCCACACCCTGCCGCCCGGGTTCGGCGGCAAGTGGCTGTTCTACCTGTCCGCGCTCGGCATGCCGCTGTTCTTCACCCTCAGCGGCTTCCTCATGGCGTACAACTACGCCGCCCCGTTCCAGCAGAACTTCCGCCGCACCCTCCGCACCTATTACGTTGCACGGGTGGCGCGCATCTATCCCGTGTACCTCCTGTGCGTGGTCGTCAGCTTCGGGTTCATGGGCTGCTTCTTCAACGAGCTGAAGGACCGCCCGGCCGACGTCGCCACCACCCTCGCGTACCAGGCGACACTTACCCAGAGCTGGGTCCATGTCCCGGTGTTCCAGGACCACTTCACGCCGCGGACCGTCGCCCAGGGCTACCTCGGGGTGTCGTGGAGCGTCAGCACGGAGGCGTTCTTCTACCTGGTGTTCCCGCTGCTCGCGCTGCCGCTGGCGCGGTTCGTGACCGGCCGCGGGCGGATGCTCGCCGGGGCCGCGGTCGTGTTCGCCGCCTACCTCGTCGCCGGCTACCTCGTGTTCCGCCGCATCCCGCCCGAGGCGTTCGACGCCGCGAACTTCGGCATGAGCCGCGGGTGGTGGAAGCTGTACCTGTGCCCGTACATGCGGTTCGGCGAGTTCCTCATCGGGGCGCTCGCCGGGCAGTACTTCCTCCTCCGCGCCGATCGGCCGCCGACGACGGGGGCGAAGTGGTGGACCGGGGCCGGCATCCTGACCGCGACGACGGTGCTGCTCGTCGGCGGGAACTTCGTGCTCCTTCGGGCCGACCAGTTCGGGCTTCCGAAGACGCCGCTGTGGCTGGAGATGGCGACGCAGAACGTGCTGTACGCGCCGCTGTGCGCGACGATCATCTACCAGCTGGCGGCCCTGCCGTCGGTGGCGCAGCGGGCGCTCGGGTGCCGGCCGATGGTCGTTCTCGGCGAGATGAGTTACTGCCTGTACCTGTTGCACCCGCTGGCGCAGAGCCTGTTCCACCCGCGGGCCGGCGGCGAGGGGCCGCTGACGGACCCGCACGTGGTGCTGTTCAACAACCTCGTGATGGCGGTGGTGCTCCACTTCCTCTGCCTGGGGGTGTACCGCTACTGGGAGGTGCCGGCGCGCGAGCGGCTGCGGGCGTGGCTCGACCCCAAACCGACGCTCAAGGTGCTGGCGCCGGAACGGCTGGCGGCGTGAGTGGGGTTGACGGCGCGGCCGGGGCGGCCGATAAGCGCCGCCCCGGCCGGCCGGCCGGGCGACCCGAGGTGCGGTGAATGGTCCCGTCGTCCCGCCCGCGGCTGGAGGCGCTCACCGGTCTGCGCTACGTCGCGGCGCTGACCGTGCTGCTCGCCCACATGGGCCACAACCTCCCGGCCACGCTCTACGGCGTGGAGCTGTCCGTCCTGTCCACCATCGGGATGCCGCTGTTCTTCACGCTCAGCGGCTTCCTCATGGCGTACAACTACGCCGCGCCGTTCCAGAACAACTTCCGCCGCACGCTGTGGACGTACTACGTCGCCCGGGTCGCCCGCATCTACCCGGTCTACGCCCTCTGCCTGCTCATCAGCTTCGGCTGGATGGGCTGCTTCTTCAACGAGTTGAAGGACCGCCCGGCCGACGTCGCCACCACCCTGGCGTACCAGGGGACGCTGACGCACAGCTGGGTCCACGTCCTCGTGTTCCAGGACCACCACACCCCGCGGACGGTGTGCGCGGGCTACCTCGGGGTGTCGTGGAGTGTCAGCACGGAGGCGTTCTTCTACCTGGTGTTCCCGCTGCTCGCGCTGCCGCTGGCGCGGTTCGTCACCGGCCGCGGGCGGATGCTCGCCGGGGCCGCGGCCGTGTACGCCGCCTACCTCGTCGCCAGCTACCTGATCTACCTCCGCATCCCGCCCGAGCAGTTCGGCTACCCCCAGGGCAACGCCCGCTGGTGGTGGAAAATCTACCTCTGCCCGTACATCCGGTTCGGCGAGTTCCTGATCGGCGCACTGGCCGGGCAGTACTTCCTCCTCCGCGCCGACCGGCCGCCGGCGACCGGGGCGCGGTGGTGGGCCGGGGCCGCCCTCCTGACCGCGGCGACGGTGCTGTTGGTCGGCGCGAACTACCGGGTGATGCTGCCGGGCTTGTGGGGCGCCGGGCCGACGCCGAAGGCGGTGCAGATGGCGGCGGCCAACGTGCTGTACGCCCCGCTGTGCGCCGTGATCATCTACCAGTTGGCGGCGCTGCCGTCGGTGGCGCAGCGGGCGCTCGGCTGCCGGCCGATGGTGGTGCTCGGCGAGATGAGCTACTGCCTGTACCTGTTGCACCCGCTGGCGCAGGGCCTGTTCTACCCGCGCGCCGCCGGCGAGGGGCCGCTGACGGCGCCGCACGTCGTGGTCTACAACAATCTGGTGATGGTGGTGGTGCTCCACCTGATGTGCCTGGGGATGTACCGCTACTGGGAGGTGCCGGCGCGCGAGCGGCTTCGGGCGTGGCTCGACCCGAAGCCGAAGCTCAAGGTGGTAACGCCGGAGCGGATGGCCGCCTGACCCTTCCGCCGCTCGCGGCGTTGCAAGGCGGCGAAGGTTCAGAACACCCCCGGCACCAGCCGCCACCGCACGCGCGGGGCGTAGTCGGCGTACCCCGGCAGTTCCGCGACCAGCATCCGGTCCTCGAACACCGTCCGCCGCACGAACAGCGCCACGAACCCCAGCGCCGGCAGCAGCGCCACCCACGACCCCAGCGCCAGCCCGCCGGCGACCGTGGCGCAGATCGTCGCCACGTACCCAGGGTGGCGCACGAACCGGTACGGGCCGGCGTCCGCGACCTGCTGGCCGCGGTCGGCCTGCACCCGCACCGCCGACGAGTAGAAGCGGTTCGCGCGCAGCGCCCACACGTTCACGCACAGCGCCGCCGCGTACCCCGCCAGCCCGGCGGCCTGGAGTTCCCACGGGATCGGGCTCCAGCCGAACCGGACGTCGAGCCCGGCCAGCACCCAGTGCGAGCCGAGGAACACCGCCGCCAGCGGCCGCGTCAGCCGGTCGCGGTTCGCCCCGCCCGGCTCCACCCGCTCGCGCAAGAGGCCGGGGTCGGCGGTGAAGGTGAGGACGAGGTAGAAGCCGACGAGGACGGCGAGGAGCCCCCACACGAACGGCAGGTCGAGCCGCCCCGCGGCGGCGAACACGATCCCGCCGATGACCGCGGCGAACGCGACGGCCTGGGCGACGACGGCCATCGGTGGCGCTCCGCGGTGTCGGGGTTGTGGCACCGAATATGTAAGGGGTCGGACCGACGCGAACCAGGGGGCGGGCCATGAGTCGCAAGCGGGCGGGGGTGTTGGAGCGGGCGTCCGGCTGGGCGACGAAGTGGACCGGCAGTTCCTACGCGTTCGCGCTGGCCGTCGGCGTCATCGTGGCGTGGGCGCTCACCGGCCCGGCGTTCGCGTACTCCGACACGTGGCAGCTGGTCATCAACACCGGCACCACGATCGTCACGTTCCTGATGGTGTTCCTGATCCAGCGCGGGCAGAACAAGGAGTCGCAGGCGATCCAGCTGAAGCTGAACGAGCTGGTGGCGGCGGTGACGGGGGCGAGCAACCGCCTGATCAACGTCGAGGACCTGACCGAGGCGGAGGTGCGGGTGCTGCACGAGCACTACGGCAAGCTCGTGGAACTGGCGAAGAAGGACGACAAGCTGACGGTGTCGCACTCGATCGAGGACGCCGAGCAGGACCACGCCGAGAAGATGTCGCGGCGCCGCAAGGGGGGCGGGGCGCGGCCGAGTTCCTGAGCCGCCCGCCGGGTTCGGCTTGACCGCCGGGCCGCCGGTCCGCCAGAATCCGCGACCATGAACCTCCGACCCGCCGTCTTCCTCGACCGCGACGGCGTCCTCATCGAGGACGCCCACTACGTCGGCTGCGCGTCCCGGGTGACGCTCATCCCCGGCGCCGCCGAGGCCGTCGCCGCGCTGAACCGCGCCGGCCGGGCGGTCGTCGTCGTCACCAACCAGGCCGGGGTGGCGAAGGGCTTCTTCACGCCCGCCGCCGTCGCCGCCGTCCACGCCTTCCTCGCCGAGCAGCTCGCCGGCTACGGCG
>DASPHQ010001120.1:0-3243 GCA_035629595.1 Urbifossiella sp.
GAGAGGTTCGCGTGCCCGAGCCGACGACGCGTCTAAGGCCTCACGTCGATTGACCTGTACGCGCTGCCCACGTTTTGGTCTATACGGCAATCCTGTGTAGCAATTCGGCACTCCGCTGCACGCGGGGCTGGAAAAATCCGATTTGCGGAAACCGTATGTGTGACGTAGAATACGCGCAAGTGGCTGATTTTTAAAGGGTTCGGCTCTCAAGTTGCATTTCCGCACGTGGAGGGCGACTTGTGAGTGCCATTGTCTGGCCTTGCCATCAAGACGCTCATCTGTACCTGTCGAGTAAATGACGGGGGTGAGCTCGGTTACCGCTTTGCCCGGCGGCGAACCCACCCGGTCCGCGGACCCGTGTCAACGCACCGGTATGCACCCGATGAAAGAACGACTCATCATTTCCGCGCTCGCGACCACCCGAGGCCACACCTACAAGGTGGCGGACCTCGAGAATCGGCTGCGCGACGCGGTCGGTGGCGTTCTGCCGGCGTTCAACGGCGTGCTGAGCGCACCCGCGGAAGTTCGCGTCAACCCCGACCAGGCCGGCGCGGGCGCGGCGACGGGCGAGCAGTTGGTGATCTGGGCGCGCGCCGAGTGCGACCCGGCCGGAATCGACCGCGACCGGCTCGAGAATCAACTCCGCTCGGCGATCGACGGCGTCTTGACCGGTGCCGACATGGCCTTGGTCGGGCCGCAGGGGGTTCTCGTCGAGTCCGACGTGATGTCCGACCGGTCCGTCGCGTCCGATCGCTGCTCCGACCCGCCGATGTCGTTCGACGGCTCCATCCCGCCCGAGTAACCCCTCGTCCGGCCGTCGCCGCGCCCCCGCCGGCCGAATTCGGCCGTTTCCACTTTTCCCCGTTGATCGGGACGGTCTGACGGACTATTTTCATCCGGGTTATCTCCTCGGATGATCCGATCGCTCGACACGCGGCTCATCCTGCCACTCACGACCGTCGGACGGTCGAGGTGGCGTTCGCCCGGGGGCGCCCGACCCACATGAGTCCGAACCCGTTGGACAGGTTTATGGAGTTGTGCCCGTTCCCGGGGCAGACGTCCACCGGCCGGGCCGATCCGTGCCCGACCCACACCGGCCGGTGCGCCTACGCGCAGTTCTGCCACGACGAGTGGCACCGCCCGGGCGAGGAGCACGGCACTCGGGTCGGCCGCATCTTCGAGGCCAGCTACCACTCCGGGGTGACCGTCACCCTGGCCGAGCCGAGTGGGTCGTTCGTCCTCCGCTCCGACCTGCACTACCTCGGCCGGGAGATGTTCCGCATGCCGGTCCGCCGGCATCTGTACGAGGTACTCACCGGCCCGGCCCCCGGCGGGCCGGGGGCCGGGTCGCCGCACCGGTGCCCGGGCTTGGCCGCCGACACCCGGCTCGGCCTGTACATCGGGTTCGTGGACCTGCGGCGGAATTACGTCCACGGCCCGCTGGCGTTCGGCCTCCTCGCCGTGCCGCGCAAGCTGTCCGTCGACCCGGACGCCCACATCATCGTCGGCAACTACGGCCCGCTGTTCGGCGGCCCCGCCATGTCGGGCACCGTGTACGCCATGCAGGACGACCAGACCACGGGGGCCGCGTGCGCCCAGGCGTGCGTCATCATGGTACTCGGCATGCTCGCCGACCGGGGGGCGCGGCTGGAGGGGTCGTACACCCTCACCCAGCTCGGGTACTCCGGCGACGGCAAGGACGATCAGCCCGAAGGTGTGTCCGACGAGGACTGGCAGCGGGTGACGGACGACCCGGACATCGCGACCGCCTTCTCGGCCACGTACGGCCTCCGCCCCTGGCGGATCGAGCGGGTGCTTCGCCACCTCCGGGTCGGGGCCGAGGTCGTCGCCCTCCGCCGTGAGGTGTACGCCGCCGGCGAACCCGCCGAGGGCGACGCGGACGAGTTGGCCCGGCGGACCCTACGAACGACCGGCGACCAGAGGACCGACGAGGCGGCGCTCGAGAAGCTGGCCCTGCGGATGATCGAGTGCCACGTCCAGGCCCGCTACCCGGTCATCCTCGGGGTGGACGCGGAGGCGTGGACCCGCCAGAAGCAGAAGGAGAAGGTGGGGCACGCCGTCACGGTGGTCGGCGTCCGCAAGGCGTCCCTCCAGAACCGGGAGCCGCATCTCATCATCCACGACCCGGCCCGGCAGCCCTATTTCGAGATGGCCGCCACCCGCTGCTTCGCCACCTGCTGGAAGTACCGGACCGACCGCAGCCTCGTCCTGATCATGTCCACCGAGTGGGGCGTGCGCTCGCTCCACTCGTGCTGGACCTACCTGAAGGAACACGAATTCTACACCCTGGCCCGGTACGTGTACGGCCGCGGCCTCCGCCCCGAGGTTCCGTTCGACTACCAGTTCTCCCTCGTGTACAAGAAGGATGTCCACACCTTCCTCTGGCCGGTGCCCCTCAGGACTCCCGAGCGGCAGGAACTGGACGCGCAGCTCGGGCTCGCCGCCGACCGGTACTGGTGCGTCGCCGGGTACGAGGCGCGGCACCTCGAAGTCGTCTGGCTCTTCCCCACGGCCGGCGAGCCGGGCGACCCGTGGGAGGTGCGGCTGGACTGGGACTCGTCGCGTCACCTCCGCCTCACCTGGTACCCCGGCGGCCACCAGACGCTCGCGCTCCCCGCGGTGCTCCACGAGGCCTTCCGTCACCTCCGCGGGGAGTGAGCCCGATGTTCGCGTCGACCCCCCGGCTCGTCCCGTCGGTCATCACCAGCTCGGCCGTCATGCCGCTGGCCACCCTCTTCAACGAGGTGCTCGACATCCACCCCGACACGTCGTTCGACCTGCTGGTGCTCCGGCCGGAGGATGTCGAGTCCCTCGAGCTGACCCGCCTCGTCGGCGACGGCCGGATCACCGAGCTGATGGCCGATCACTTCGACGCCGTCGCCGACCGGCTCGTCGGGACGCTCCGGGAGTACGCCGCCGGCCGGCCGGGCCGGGCCATCCGGGTCGCCGCCCTGGCCACGTACTTCCCGGACGTGTCCAGCATGAACAACGCCCGGCGGACGGCCGCGTGCCGGGCGGTCGCCAACTGCGTCCGCCTGTGCCACCGGCTGAAGGACACCCGCTACCTCGGAGCGGAGGTGACGCCGTGTGTCGAGATCGTCTGCGGCAGCCTGCTCGAGCGGGTGCCGGAGACCCACGACGTGGTCGCCGAGTACACCCAGGCAGCGAAGGTCGACCGGTTGGTTCAGTCCCTCAAGGATATTCAGGCCGACCTCGGCACGG
>DASPHQ010001121.1:0-5811 GCA_035629595.1 Urbifossiella sp.
CGGCGTTGCAACGCCGCAAGCGGCGAGGCCCCGAGCCGAAGCTTACCCCATGCGGCTGTCCCTCCGCTACCGTCTGCTCCTGCCGCTCACCCTGCTGCTGGCCGGCGACGTGGCCGCGACCGGGTGGGCCGCCACCGCCGCCGCCCGCGCCGCCGAGCGCCAGCTCGCGGCACAACTGTGGGCCGTCGCCAACACCGTCACCGAGCCGCCCGGCTACCCGCTGTCCGAGCGCGTCCTCCACCTGATGAAGGGGTTCAGCGGCGCCGAGTTCATCCTCGACCGACCCGGCACCGCCCCCGTCGGCACCCTGGCCGACCCCGCGACCCCGCCGCCGGCCAACGTGCCGCCTGCCGCCCGCGACGAGGACGACCGCCTCGGCCCGCCGGTGCTCGTCGGCGGCGTCGAGTACCGCTGCCTCCGCCTGCCGCTGAGCCGCCGCCTCGTCGAACCCGGGCCGTCGCGCGGCGACCTGTACATCCTCACCCCCGAGGAGCGCCGCCGCACCGCCGTCGAGGACGCCGCCCGGCCGCTGATCGTCCTCGGCGGCGCCGGCGGGGTCGTCGCCCTCGGGCTGGCGCTGGGGCTCGGGACCGGTCTCGTCCGCCGGCTCGGCGCCCTCGACCGCCACACCCGCCGCATCGCCGGCGGCGACTTCACGCCCGTCCCAGTGCCTGGCCCGTCGGACGAGGTCGCCGACCTGTACCGGGCGGTGAACGCGATGGCCGGACAGCTCGCCGAGTACCGCGACGCCCTGGCCCGCGCCGAGCGGCTGCGCGTCCTCGGCCAGTTCGCCGGCGGCCTGGCGCACCAGCTCCGCAACGCGGCCGCGGGGGCGAAGCTGTCGATCGAGCTGTACCTGGCGGAGAACCCGGCCGCGGACCCGGAGCCGCTTCGGGTGGCGTTGCGGCAGCTCGCCCGCATCGAGACGAACCTGCGGCAGTTCCTCACGGCCGGGAAGCCGCCGCCGTTCGACCCGCGGCCGTGCGACCTGTCTGCGCTCCTGACGCAGGCCGTGGACCTCGCCCGCCCGCGCTGCCAGCACGCGGGCATCGCGCTCCACTTCGAGGCGCCGCCCCCCCGCCCCGTCGGCGGCGACCCGGCGCAGCTCGGGCACCTGTTCGGCAACCTGATCGACAACGCCGCCGACGCCGCCGGCCCCTGCGGTGACATCGCCGTGTCACTGGCCGACGGCGTGGTCGAGGTGAGCGACAGCGGCGCGGGTCCGCCGGCGGACGTGGCTGCGAAGCTGTTCGAGCCGTTCGTGACGGGGAAGCCGGAGGGGATCGGCCTGGGTCTGGCGGTGGCGAAGCGCGCCGCCGACGCCCACGGCGCGGCGCTGACGTGGGAGCGCGCCGGCGGGCGGACGGTGTTCCGCGTGACGTTCCCGCCCTAGAATTACCCCACAACCAAACCCGGAGATTGGCCGCAAAAAGGCACAAAAGACACAAAAAGAACAGAAGACATAGTCAGAAAAAGACTCTGTTTTGAATTCTCTCTTTTTTGTGTCTTTTGTGCCTTTTTGCG
Organism: Urbifossiella sp.; assembly: GCA_035629595.1. Classification (GTDB taxonomy): domain Bacteria; phylum Planctomycetota; class Planctomycetia; order Gemmatales; family Gemmataceae; genus Urbifossiella. Next base: position 1,525 of record DASPHQ010001121.1, read on the forward strand.
GCCAATCTCTTCCCCCGGAACACCGCCATGCCCGCCGAGACGCTGGAGTTCAAGGCCGAGCTGAAGCAGCTCCTCCACCTCATCACGCACTCGCTCTACTCGGACAAGGAAATCTTCCTCCGCGAGCTGATCTCGAACGCCTCCGACGCCATCAACAAGGTCCGCTTCGACGCGCTCGCCAACGCCGACAAGCTGGAAGGCAACACCGACTGGAAGATCAAGATCACCCCCGACAAGGACGCCCAGACGCTCACCATCGCCGACAACGGCATCGGCATGACGCGGCAGGAGGTCATCGACCACCTCGGCACCGTCGCCCAGAGCGGCACCCGCGCCTTCCTCGAAGCCGCGAAGGCGAACCAGCAAGGGAGTGGACCCGGCCTCATCGGCCAGTTCGGCGTCGGCTTCTACTCGGCGTTCATGGTCGCCGACACCGTGACGGTTGTGACGCGCGGCCCCGGCTCCGCCGCCGACGGCACCAAGTGGGTGTCCGACGGGCAGGGCGCCTTCACCGTGGAAGCCGTCGAGAAGCCGGCCCGGGGCACGGATGTCATCCTGCACCTGAAGGAGGACGCGGCCGAGTTCCTCGACCCGTGGAAGCTGCGGTCGCTGGTGCGGAAGTTCTCTGACTTCATCGAGCACCCGGTCGTCATGGACCAGGTGGAGGAGAAGGACGGCGAGAAGACCACGACCGAGGAGACGCTGAACAGCCGCAAGGCGGTGTGGCTGCGGAACAAGAGCGAGGTGAAGCCCGACGAGTACGCCGAGTTCTACAAGCAGATCACCCACGACAGCGACCCGCCGCTGACGACCATCCACTACGCCGCGGAGGGGAACACCGAGTTCAAGGTGCTCTGCTTCATCCCGGCGAAGAAGCCGTTCAGCTTCGACTGGGAGGAGCCGAAGGCCGGCCTGCGGCTGTACGTGCAGCGCGTCCTCATCATGGAGCGCTGCGAGGAGGTGCTGCCCTTCTACCTGCGGTTCGTCAAGGGCGTCGTGGACTCGGCCGACCTGCCGCTCAACGTCAGCCGCGAGATCCTGCAGCAGAACCCGATCCTGACGACGATCCAGAAGAGCGTCGTGAAGAACGTGCTGGACGCCCTCGGCGGGATGAAGAACGTCGAGTTCGAGAAGTACCGCGAGTTCTACACGGGGCTCGGGTCGGTGCTCAAGGAGGGGCTAACGCGCGACTTCATGAACCGCGAGAAGATCGCCGATCTGCTCCTGTTCGAGAGCGCGAACACGTCGGCCGGGCAGGTGACGACGCTGGCCGAGTACGTCGAGAAGATGCCGGAGGGGCAGACGGAGATTCACTACCTGATCGGCGAGGAGGTCGAGCCGCTGCGGCGGTCGCCGTACCTCGAGGCGTTCCGGGCGAAGGGGCAGGACGTGCTGCTGCTGTCCGACCCGATCGACGAGTTCGCGCTGCCGCAGCTCGGCGAGTACAAGGGGAAGAAGCTCCACGCCGCCGACCGCGGCACGGCCCCGTCCGCGGAAGAAATCCCCGCCGACGTGAAGGAGCAGTTCGCGGCGCTGGTATCTGCGTTCAAGGCGTCGGTGCCGGAGGCCGGCGACGTGCGCCTGACGAAGCGCTTGACGGAAAGCGCCGCGGTGCTGGTGGCCGACGAGTACGGCGCGAGCGCGCACATGGAGCGGCTGATGGAGCGGATGGGCCGCGGCGAGGGGAAGGCGAAGCGGGTGCTGGAACTGAACCCCGACCACCCGGCGGTTCGCGCGGCACGTGAACTGCATTCCCAGAAGGCCGACGACCCGCGGGTCGCGGTCTACGCCCGGCTGTTCTACGAGCAGGCGGTGATCGCCGAGGGGTCGAAGGTGACGGACCCGGCGGCGCTGGCCGCGCGGGTGAACGAGTTGATCGCCCGGGACGCGGCGCGATAGAATAGGTTCAGCCGCCCACATCGCCTCAGCCAGTCTGACGGAAACGACCCGCCGGGCTTCATGCCCGGCGGGGTGTCTGGCCCCAATTCGCCCACCCTTTGTTCGCCCCGGCCCCTGTGGCCGTCCGATCCCAGTTCCCGTCGGGCAAGAGCAACCTGTTTCGCCCCGCCCTGAATTCGTTCGCCCGTGCGCCGCCCCGGTGGAATTCTTCCGGTTTTTCGGCGCACGCCCGGCGGACTGTGTTCTAGGGATTGGAATCACCACCGAGCGGCACCCGAGAGGGAGTTCGATATGGTCACCACCGCCTTCGTCTTTGCCGCGGCCGCCCTCACCGTCGCCGGCGTCGTCGCCACCCGGTCCCCCGGGGTCGACGCGGTGCTGGCGTCGCAGGGGACCGCGGTCGGCCTGGCCGACGACGACACCGTGGCCGAGGACCGCGCGGCCCGCCGGGCGACCGAGTGGCAGCTGACCGCGGTGGACGACCTGAACGCCGCGGAAGACCTGCTCGACTGTCTGGAGGCCCACGGCTACGCCGAGCGCGAGCTGGTGGTGACCGGCAACGCGACGTTCGCCGTCCGCTGGCGGTAAGAACGAGAGCGAATCAACTCGAACGCCCGGGGGCAACCCCGGGCGTTCGGCGTTTGGGGTCCGCCGCTTGCGGCATTCCCCGCTACGCCGCAAGCGGCGGAGAAAAACTTTGACTCCGCGCGAACGCGCCGCGGCGTCCCGCGTCCAAGTGTCAGTTCGCGTCCCGTCGGTCGTCAACTCCCACGTCTGTCTCGCGGAGGTTCTCCCATGTCACGCGCGCGGCGGCCCGCCCCGGGCGGGTCGGTGGTCTCGTACGTCCCGAAGGTCGCGGCCGGCCTGCTGCTGGCGCTGCTCGTCGCCGGCTGCGCCCGTGCGCCGGAGCCGCCGCCGCCCGAGCCGACCCCCACGACCGTGCCGACCCCCACGGACGAGCCGGTCAAGGACTTGACGATCGAGGACATCGGCTTCGAACCGCACCGAGCCACACTGCCGGCCGACAAGCGGGAGGTCGAGAAGGCATCCCCGAGCATCGTGGCCGACGACCCCATCGCCGTACCCGCCCGCGTCACGCGGGAGATCACCGAACTGCGCGCGCAGACCGGCGCCCTCAAGGCGCTGAAGTCGGCTGAGTACGCGGGCCGGTCCAAGGGTGGCCGCCCGGAGGCCATCAAAGCCCCCGCCGCATTGGCGAAGGCCGACGCCGCCCTGCAGAACGAACCGCCGTCGGGCGGCGAGCAGTACGCGAAGATCGTCGAGAACCCGTTCCGGTCGCCGAAAGTGGCGCCGCTGTCCACGTTCTCCGCGGACGTGAACACCGCCAGCTACAGCAACGCCCGCCGCTTCCTCGCCGGCGGCAGCCTCCCGCCGAAGGACAGCGTCTTCCTCGCCGAGTTCGTCAACTACTTCCCGTACAGCTACGAGCGGCCGAAGGGCGACGACCCGGTGGCGCTCGACCTCGCCGTCGGCCCGTGCCCGTGGAACCCGAAGCACCACCTCGTCCGCGTCGGCGTGCAGGCCCGGCAGCTCGACCCGACGGCGATGCCGCCGCGGAACCTTGTGTTCCTCGTGGACACGTCCGGCTCCATGAGCGCCCCCAACCGGCTGCCGCTCGTCGTCCAGTCGCTCGAACTCCTCATCGACACGCTCACGCCGCAGGACACGGTCAGCCTCGTCACCTACGCCGGCACCGCGGGCGTGGCCCTGCCGCCGACGAAGGGGACGGAGAAGGAAGTCGTCCGCGCCGCGGTGAAGGGGTTGCAGTCCGGTGGCAGCACGAACGGCGCCGGCGGCATCGCGGTCGCCTACGACCTGGCGGTGCGGTCGTTCGTGCCGGGCGGGGTGAACCGCGTCATCCTCTGCACCGACGGCGACTTCAACGTCGGCGTGTCGAACCACGGCGACCTGGTGCGGATGATCGAGGAGCGGCGGCGGACGGGCGTGTTCCTGACGTGCCTCGGCTTCGGCATGGGCAACTACAAGGACGCGATGCTCCGCGACCTGGCGGTCCACGGCAACGGCCACCACGCCTACATCGACGGCCTGGAGGAGGCCCGAAAGGTGTTCGTCGAGCAGGGCGGGGCGCTGGTGGTGGTGGCGAAGGACGTGAAGTTCCAGGTCGAGTTCAACCCGGCACGGGTGGGGGCGTACCGGCTGCTCGGCTACGAGAACCGGTTGCTGCGCGACGAGGACTTCCGCGACGACCGCAAGGACGCCGGCGAGATGGGGAGCGGCCACCAGGTGACGGTGCTGTACGAGATCGTGCCGCCGGCGCTGGCGAAGGACGTGCCCGGCGTGGACCCGCTGCGCTACCAGAGCCCGCCGGCACCGGCGGCGGCGTCCGACGAGTGGCTGACGGTGAAG
>DASPHQ010001122.1:0-2036 GCA_035629595.1 Urbifossiella sp.
ATCATCGAATTGTCCGGGACGGTCTGGGCGAACCGGAGCAGGCCGCGCTCCTTCTCGACCACCACCGCGCGGAACTCGTACTGCCCGCCGGCCGGCCGCATCGTCGTCTGCCCGGCCACCAGCACCGGCAGGTCGGCGAACCGGTCGAGGATCAGCGTCTGGTTCTCGAAGTGGTGGTCGGCGTACCACGCCCGCTCGCCGGTGGCCCGGATGAAGCAGTACATCGGGCCGTCCACCGGCGTCGACCGCAGCTGCAGCAGCCCGCCGTACCCGCCGAACCGGTTGATCGGCCCGCCCCCGCCGGCGTTCCGGTCGCGGTCCAGCACCAGGTAGAACCGCGTCGCGTCGGCGAACAGCTGCGCCCCCTTGCTCTTGCCGACGTGGTCGGCGAGGCGGTCGGCGTCCAGCTTGAACGTCCCGACCGGGCGGCCGGTGTGCGGGTCGAGCAGGTCCACCTCGCCGGTGCCGCGGACCATGCCGCACAGCGGGATGTCGTGCGCCTTCACCGCCACCGCCTTGTCGTCGTAGTCGCGCTTCCACACGTTCTTGCCGGTCGTCAGGTCGAGCAGCCGCAGTACCTGGTTGTCGTCCGCGTCCACCTCGTGGAGCAGGGCGGTGCGGCCGAACACCTTGTACGACTTCGCCGCCGCCAGCACCGCCGCCGAGTCCGGGGCGCCCGGCACCGTGGCCCCGTCGCCGGCCCGCAGCACCCGCACCCCGGCCGGCTGCCGCCCCGGCGTCATCTCGACCAGCACGACGTACTGGTCGTCGCCGAACACGTGCGTCCGCTCCGGCACGTAGCGGCGCGTCCAGAACCGGCGGTTGCGGTCGGCCGGGTCGAAGCACTCGAGCCCCTCGCGGGTGAGGACGCAGACGTACTCCGGCCGCACCGCGACGCCGGTCGTGCGGATCGTCACCTTCGTGCCGTCCTGGTACACCAGCTCGATCTCGTCGGCGTTGCGGGCGTTGATTTGCTGGTAGCCCACGTTCGTCGGCAGGTCGCCGGTCAGCGACAGCTTCCACGCGGCGGTGTTCCCCTTCTTCGACAGGTCGTAACCGTACACGTTCGGGCCGACCTGGGCGACGAGCACCCGGCCGCCGGCGTGGAACGCCCGCCCGGAGGAGGCCGGCTGACCGATGTTGAACTGCGCGATGTCGTTGAACTGGAACCGGGCCACGTCCGACGCCCGGTCGTACCCGCGGAGCTGCCACATGCCGGTCTGCGGGTCCGTCTCCAGGGCGAACCGCACCTTGTGGAACTCCGGCAGGAAGTCGCCGGCCGGCAGCACCTCGCTGGACATTCGCCCCTGCCCCCCGCCGGCGCCGCCGACCGACTTGTCCTCGACGCGCACCCGCGTCGGCAGCGGGTATCGGGTCGGCTCCAGGTACGGCAGCAGGCGGCGGTCGGTGAGGAGGTCCGTCAGGTAGTCGGCCCCGGTCTTGCCGCCGGTCACGGCCACGTCCTTGAACTCGCTGCCGAGCTGCACGTACAGCCGGACCGACTCGTCGAGCATGCCGGCCTTGACCATCAGCCCGGCGAGGTCGGCCGTCGCCTTCGCCCGCAGCTTCGGCTCGGCGGCGGTCGTGCGGACGCGGTGGAGGTGGAGCTGCGCCTCGCGGGCGGCGGTGTCGTCGTTCGTGGCGGCGAGCTTGTCGGCCAGCAGCAGCTCGGCCTCGGACCCGGCGGGGAAGAACGGCCCGAACATGCCGACGAACTCCTTCAGCCGGGCCAGGTCGTTGCCGCCGCGCACCGCCTCCCACTCCCGCGTCACGCGCCCCTCGAGCGCCTTGCGGGCGTCGGGGGCGGCGCGGCCGATCATCGCCTGGATGCGGCCGCGGGCGGCCACGTCGGCCCGGCGCAGCACCGACGGTTCGTCCGGGTCGGGCTGGAGCTGGTCGGCCCCGAGGGCGGCCAGCTCCAGGTACTTGTCGAACGCCTCGCCGAGCCGCCCCTGGCTCTCGCGGCCCTTCGCCAGGAGAGACAGGTACAGCCGGCGGCGGTCGGCGACCTTGGCGTTGTGGTCGTCGGGGTTGTG
>DASPHQ010001123.1:0-3862 GCA_035629595.1 Urbifossiella sp.
CGCGGCCGCGGCCAACACCTCCGCGTTCTCCTCGGCGAACCGCCAGGGGTGGTCAGTGCCGGTGATCAGCGTCACCACGACCTCCGCCACCCGCGCCGGGTCGTGCGGGGCGAGGAGCCGGAGCGTCCGGTGCCAGCGGTAGAGCCCCTCGTGCGTCACGCGGGAGCCCGGCCCGAGTTCGGCGAGCCGGAAGGCGACGGGCGCGAGGGGCGCGGGCACCTCACGCTGGTCGTGCCACCAGAACGCGAGCAGGTCCAGCCCGACGGCGGCCGCCTCCGGGTCGCCCCCGTCGGCGAGGGTGTCGAGCAGCCGGCCCGTCTCCGCGACCGTCAGGCACTCCCGCCAGCCGTTGAACAGCACCCCGCGCAACACGCGGGAGGCCGGAGGTGGAAGCCGGGGGGCGGCGCACAGGAGGCGGTCGAGGCCCCGGCCGCCGCGGTCCGCGGTCGTGGTCGCCAGGACGGCGAGCTCCGGGCGGCGGGCGGCCAAGGAGTCCAACTCGGCCGCCCATCGGTCCGGCAACCCGCCGGCCCGCGCGGCGACCCCCGCGAGGTACCCCAAAGCGAAAGGACGCGCCTCGTCGGCCGAGAGCCACCCCCGGACCGTCTTCGCCAGCCGCGAGCGGCGGTCGCGGCGGCCGGCGACGAAGGCCAACGACCCGGCCCCGCGAGCCTCGTCGGTGCCGAACCAGGGTCCCAGGCCCCGCAGAACCGACGGGGCGGCGATCAACGCGTCGGCGGCCGACTCGTACGCCTGCTCGGACCGGTCCTCCATCCAGAGGTCGTGGGCGGCGCGCGCCGTGAGGTCCTGAACGCGGGTCGCGAGGTCCGCCGCGACGAGATCCGCCCGCCACGCCTCCAGCGCCGGCAGGTGGGCCGGGGCCGGCGGCCCGTCACCCGGCGGCCGGCGGTGGAACCCGATCACCCGGTCGAGCTCGACCACGAGCGCGCGCCGGAGGTCGGCCGGCAGGTCGGCGGTCGGGTACAAGCCGCGGGCCGCGCCGATTCCGTCGAGGTAGCCGAGGACGCGGACGCGCGTGACGATCCACCGCCGCGCGGCGTCCCACACCGGGCGCGGCAGGGCGGCGACGGCGGCCAACACCTGCTGCGCGGCGCCACGCCGGTATGCGTCCAGCGCGTCGCGCGAGGGCGGCATCCACGGGCCCGGGGTGAGTCTCCCGCCGACCATCCGGGGCGGGAGACCCAGGCCGATGTGGGGCGGGTCGATGACGGCGAACGCGGCCTCGAGCACGAGGGGCAGGTCGTCGGCCGTCGCCGCCCGCAGCCGGCCGAGCAGGGCGGGGAAGCGCGCGTCGAACGGGATCTCGCTCGGGGTCAGGGCCGGCCAGAAGAGCGACCGCCAGACGGCCGTACCGTTGTTCCCGATCCGCGGCTCCGTCTCGTACCGGGCCAGGCGGTAGAGGATCGCCTCGCACGCGGCGAAGTGGTCGGCGAACCCGGCCAGGTTCTGACACAGCCAGACGAGCTGCCGCCGCCCCCGCCAGCCCCCGGACCCGTCGGACTCGCCGTCGAGCCCGCGGAGTTGGTCCGGGGTGGCCGCCTCGACCGCCCGGCGCAGCCACGCGAGCCCCCGCGCCGGGTCGAACTCGGCCCACGCCTGGAAGACGCGGGACGGCGCGCGGCCCGCCAGCGCCGTCACGTCTGTCGCCCGCAGCCAGCTGAGAAAGACGCGGCCGACGGGGTCGGCCACCTCCTCGCGGAGGTCGTCGGGGAGCTCCTGGCACCGCTCCTGGAACCGGCGGAAGAGCCGGTCCGGGAGCGCCTCCATGAACTCCCGGAGGCGGTCCCGGAGGCGACGGCGGAAGAGCGACTGGAACAACCCGACCGCCAGGGCGTGGGGCGTCGCCTCGAAGAAGCGGCCCGCCCGGAGGCCGAGGCCGCACCGCTCGGCCACGTTCAGGCAGTCGAGGAGGTCCGCCTCGGGGATGGCGAAGTAGTCGGCGACGGCCCGGAGTTCGCCGCGGTACCCGGCCCCGAACCCGACGTCGATCGCGACCGTGAGCGCCTCGTAGCAGCGGCGGAACCGGCCGGCGTCGGGGATGTCCGCCGGGAACAGCGTCATCAGCCGCGCCCAGACGTCCTCGGTGTCGACGACCGGGACGGTGCGGAGGTCCGGCCGGTGGGCGGTGGCCTCGACGAGCCGCAGGGCCAGCCGCAGGTCGTGGGCGGACCGGGCGGCAATGCTCTGGAGGACCGGCTCCGTCAGCCCGCTCCCGGGCCCGCGGATGACCGCCAGTACCTCGTCCTCCGACTGCGGCTCCGCCACCACGATCAGGTCCGGGTGGGCGGAGTGGCCCCGCTGGCGGGCCGCCGGACCGATGGTGACGATGCGGACCCGTTCGGCGCAGTCGGCGAACCACGCGCGGAGCTGTTCGGACTCGGCGTAACTCGTTTCGTCCACCACGAGGCACACGGCGCTCGTCGCCTCGACCGCCCGCCGGAGCCCAGGCGTGAAGTCGGCGTGCCGGGGGAGGTAGAAGACGCCATGCAGCCGGTCGTCGCGGCGGCAGGCCTCGAACACGGCCCGGGTCTTGCCGATCCCGGAGAGCCCGGCGACGTGCAGGACGTTGGGCGCTTCCCGACCGAGCAGGTGACGGGCCACGCGGGAGACGAGGTCGGCCCGCCCGCCGAAGTCGGCCCACGTGTTCGTCAGGCCCGCCCCGCGCTCCCACTCGTGCAGGTACTGAGCCCCGACCCAACGAGCGGATGTCTCCGGCAGGTGGACCGGGATCACGTTCGGGAGCCGGGTCGCCGCCACCGCCAACTGCTCCTGCCACCGGAACTCGATCTGGTCGGCGGCGACGCTCAACCGGGCGGCGATCCGGTCCGCCTCGGCGCGCATTTCGTCCCTGGTGTCGTGGCCGGCCGGGTGGGCGACGCACCAGACGTACACGTCACCCCGCGCGAGGGCGGCGCGGACGCTGGGGTGGTCCGGCCACCGCCTCCCCTTCGGAGGGGGCGGCAGGATTTCCCGCCGGAGGGTGGTCGGTGAGACGCCATCCGCCCCCGACTTAGCCGACCAGACCGACGGCCGGCCCGGGATGAATTGCCCCGCCCCCCGCGGGTCGCCCTCCCGGACCACGATGTCCCGGCCGCCGTCGCGGGCGTTCGCGCGCGGGTCCCAGTCGATCGCGCTCGCGCGGACCCCACACGCCCGCGCTTCCTCGTGGATGAGGGCGTGGACGAAGTTCTCGAACCGGGCGCCTTGCCCGCCGAAGGTACGTACGATGTCGGCGGCTTCGACACGCATGATACCTCTGGTGGTGGACGCCCGAGCCCGCTGATCGAACGCGACGCGATCTCGCGCACGAGTGCGAAGCCCGACATAGATCTTCTACCGGTGTGAGTCGCGCGCTCCCGATGGTCGGCCAGGACATCAGGCGGGGCTCGCGTCGGCAGCACAGCCCCCGACGCGGCCTGATTCGCCGCCGTGCATTCGCGGCACCCCTTACTTTCGACCTGCGATGGCCGGTGTGCCGGGCGTCAGCCCGGCAACGTGGCCGGGACATCGCTGCCGCCCTCGGGCCACCGCCCGGTCGTCCGCAGCAGCACCTCGAGGTTGTGCCGGACCGGGCCGTGCCCCGGGTCGGCCGCCGGCACCGCCCGGATCGCCGGCTCCAACTCGGCCGGGCTCGCCCCCGCCTTCACCTGCACCTGCATCAGTGCCGTCCGTGGGTGGGCCCCAGCCGCGATTTCCGCCCCTCTGGGTCTCACCCTGCCGGGCCGCGACCGTCCCGCCCCGCCGCCCCCCGCCCCGGCACGCCGGGGAGCAGGCGGCTACTTCGCGGCGGCGGGCACCGCCATGTTCCAGAGGAGAACCGTCGTGTCGTCCGACGCGGTCG
>DASPHQ010001124.1:0-8404 GCA_035629595.1 Urbifossiella sp.
CGGCCCCGGTGGCCGCGGCGCGGAAGGTGACGGTGCCGTCGTTGTCGGCGGTGGCGACCCGCCGGCCGTGGGGGTGGTGGGCCACCCAGTGGATCGGCCCCTCGGACTGGTACTCAAGGGTGCGGAGCTTCTTCCCGGTCTCCACGTCGAACGCCTGGATGGTGCCGCCGAAGGCGAGCCACTCCTTGCCGTCCGGGGAGAAGCCGCCGGCGTGCGGGTACGGTTCCTTCGTGTCGAACGTCCGCAGTCGCTTGCGGGTCGTCGTGTCCCAGAGCACGATGACGCCGGTCGTGTACGACGCCGCGACCCGCCGGCTGTCGGGGTGGAAGGCGAGGACGACGATGCGGGTGTCGGTCGGCCGGCCGCCGACGCCGCTGGTGAGGACGGCCGGGTGCTCGCCGCCGCCGCGCTTGAGGAAGTGCCACGGCCAGCCGCGGAACTCCGGCGGGCACTGTTCGAGGTAGTCCTCGCCCTTGCCCGGCTGGCCGGCGGCGAACTCCCGGTCGGCGAGGGCGAGCCGCTGGAACGTGGCCGCCCGCGTCTCGCGGTCGAGCGCCGCCCGGGTGTTCAGCTGCTCCTGCTCGACGGCCCGCAGCGCGTCGGTCCGTTCGCCGAGCGCCCGCCGCGTCTCCTGCTGCTCCCGGGTGATGAGGACGTTGCTGACCGCCAGCCCACCCGCGAGAAGAGCGGCGCCGAGCGCGCTGACGCCGACCAGCGCCGCCGCCGCGGGCCGCCGCCGCGCCCACTTCCAGGCGCGCTCGGCGGCGGTCGCCGGCCGCGCCCGGATCGGCTCGCCGGCGAGCCAGCGGTCGAGGTCGTCGGCCAGGGCGGCGGCCGACTCGTAGCGCTTCCCCGGCTCCTTCTCCAAACACTTCAGCGCCACCGTCTCAAGGTCGGCGTCCGCGGCCGGGTTCACGGCGCGCGGCCGGGCCGGCTCGCGGTCGCGGACCTGCTGAAGGGTGTCGAGTATGCCGTCGCCGCAGAACGGGGGGCGGCCGGCGAGCAGCTCGTAGAGCACGGCCCCGAGGGCGTACACGTCGGCGGCGACGGTGAGCCCCTTCGCCCCGGCCGCCTGCTCGGGGGCCATGTAACTCGGGGTGCCGACGATCGCGCCGGTCTGGGTCACGTCGCTGTCGCCGCCGACGCGCTTGGCGAGTCCGAAGTCGGTGACGTGCGGCTCGCCGGCGGAATCGACCAGCACGTTCGCCGGCTTCAGGTCGCGGTGGAGGACGCCGTGGCGGTGGGCGTGGTGAACCGCCCGCGCCGTGGCCGCGAGCAGCCGGGCGACCGCGCGCGGGTCGCGGACCAGCTCCTCAATGCGGCCGGCGAGGCTGCCGCCGTCGACGAGCTTCATGCTGAAGTAGTGCTGCCCGGCGTGCTCCCCGACCTCGTAGATGGGGACGATGTTCGGGTGGTCGAGCCGGCCGGCGGCCTCGGCCTCGGCGCGGAACCGCTGCACGTCGGCCGGCGTCGCCAGCTCGCCGCGGAGGATCATCTTCAGGGCGACGACCCGGTTGAGGCTCACCTGCCGGGCGCGGTACACGACGCCCATCCCGCCGCGGGCGATCTCGCCGACGATCTCGTAGTCGCCGAAGTAGCGGACGACCGCATCCGGGCCGGGGCCGCCGTCCGACCCGCCGAGCGTCTCGGCGAGCGGCGGCCGGTCGCGGAGCGGGGCGGCGACGCGCTCGACGGCGGAGCGGTTTCGCAGGAACGAGGCGAGCTCGTCGGCGAGGTCGGGGTGCGCGGCGAGGAGGGCGGCGCGGTCGGGCGGGGCGCCGGCCTCGGCGGCGTGGAGGTAGTCGGCGAGCACCCGCTCGAGGCGGGCGTCGCGGTCCGGCGGGAGGGTGTCGTCGGGCATCGTCAACCTCCGGGGCATGAGTCGGGCATGCCGTCGATCCTATCACGGGCCGCCGGAACCGGGCGGGGTCGCGTCCCAGACGTAGATGTCGCCGGGCACCTTGCGGCCGGTCAGGAGGGCGGCCACGTCGCCCGCCTGGGTGGCCGCGGCCAGCCGCCGGCCGTCCGGGCTGAAGGCGACCGCGGTCACCCCCCCGGACGGGAGCTCGGCCGCGAACACCTCCCGCCCGCTGTCGGCGTCCCACAGCTTGAGCAGCCCCTGCTGCGTCGCCGCCCCCCACGAGATGACCGCCGTGGCGAGCCGCCGGCCGTCCGGGCTGAACGCCAGGTGCGCCACCTGCTGCCCGGCCCCCGACCACTCGGCCACCACCCGGTTCGCCTCCAGGTCCCAGACGCGGACCCCGCTCCCCGCGGGCGCGAGGGCGCTGACCGTCGCGGCGGCCAGCCGCTTGCCGTCCGGCGAGAACCGCACCGCCGACACCAGCGCCCCCTCGGCCAGGGGCAGCCGCCGCGACGTGTTCGCCTTCCAGTCCCACACCACCACCGCGCCCTTCTGGCCGGTGGCCACGAGGGTGCCGTCCGGGGAGAAGGTGGCCCCCTGCGGCATCTCCTCCAGCCCGTCGAGCGTGCGGGCCAGCGAGCCGTCGGCGGTGTTCCAGACCGCCAGCTCGCTCTTGCCGATCAGGGTGCCGGTGGCCAGCCGCGCCCCGTCGGGGGACAGGGCCAGGGTCAACGGGGTGCGGTCCTTCCACGTCACCCGCGTCTCCTTCCCGGTCGCCAGCTGCCGCACCACAATCTCGGCGGTCGTGGCGCCGCCCCACGCCACCGTCCCCCCGCCGGGGGCGATCGCCGATGTCATGCCGTTGCCGGCCTCGCTCTTGAACTCGCGCAGGAGGGCGCCGTCGGCCGCCCGCCACGTCCGGACGGTGCGCTCGCGGTCCAGCGACACCAGCTCCCGGCCGTCGGCCGTGAACGCCAGCCCGGCGACGACGGTGGGGTGCCCGCGGAGGGGGCGGGGGTTGGCCGACTGGACCGTGTCCCAGACCTTCACCGACCCGTCCACCCCGCCGGACACGAGGGTGCGGCCGTCGGCCGACGCGACCGCCCGGGTGACCGGCAGGGCGTGCCCGCGGAACCGGCCCACTTCCTTGCCGCCGGCCACGTCCCAGGCGATCACGTGGCCGTCGGCGGCGCCGCTGACCAGCCCGGTCCCGTCGGCGGAGAAGGCCAGCGTGTAGACCATCCCGCGGTGCCCGACGAAGAGCCGCGGCGGGGTCTTGGTGTCCGGCTCGCCGACGGCCACGGCGCCGTCCGAGTTGCCGACCGCCAGTCGCTTCCCGTCCGCGGACAGGGCGATCCCGGTGATCGGCCCGGGGGCGCTCTGGCTGCCGTGAATCCGGGCGTTCACCACGTCCCAGACGATCAGCTTCCCGCCGGTGAGTCCGCCCGGGCGCAGGCCCGCGTTCTTCTTCCCGGGAGCCCCTCCGGGCACGTCCACCGCCGCGCCGGCCAGGGCGAGGAACCGGCCGTCGGCCGACCCGGCGAGGGCCATCACCACCATCGCCTCCCCGTCGTGCTGGACGAACACGCTCCCGCTGAGCACGGGGAAGACCGGGGCGAGCACCCGGGCCGGGTCGAACGCGGCGACGACCGGCGGGCGGTCCCCGGCCACCACCCAGGTGCGGGTCTCCAGCCCCTGCTCGAGCAGTCGGATGTCGAGCTTCTCGCGCCGCGTCGCCGGGCCGACGATCTGCTGCTCGATGGTGTTGAAATCGAACGGCTTGCGGACGGTGGCGACGAGCTTGCGACCGTCGTCGGCGAAGGCGAGGCCGGCGAGGTTGGCCTTACCGGCGTCGATCGTGCGGAGGAGCTTGCCGTCGGCCAGCGACCAGAGCTTGATCTTGTGGTCGGAGTGGGCGGTCGCGACCGTCGCCCCGTCCGGGGCGATGGCCAGCCCGAGGACGACCCCGCCCCTGGCCGGGTCGACTTTCCACCCGAGCCGGGCCTGGTGGGTGAGCCGCCACAGGTGGTGCCACTCGAACCCGCGCGGGTCGGGGCCGGCCGGCTGCTCGTGCCGGCGGAGGAGTTCCAGCGCACCGGCCCCGTTCTCCGCCCGCCAGGCCGCGTGGGCGAGCTGGAGGTCGGCCGCGTACAGTGTCCGCGCGGCCGCCGACTTCGCGGCGTGGAGCTCGGCGCGGGCGGTCGCCGCCTCCCCGCCCAGGCGCTTCACCTCGGCCGCGATCCGGTCGGCCAGGTCCTTCTGCTTCTTCGCCAGCCCCGCCTGCTCGTCGGCCAGCTTCCGCTGCTCGGCCGCGAGCTTCGACGCCTCGTCCCGCTGGTCCTCCGCCGTCTTGCGGTCGTCGTCGACGGCGGCGAGTTGGCTGCGGGCCGCGCCGAGGTCCTGCACGGCCGCGGCCCGGAGCTCGGCGTTCCGCCACAGGAACCCGCCGAGTACCAGCAGCCCGACCGCGGCCGCGGCCGCCGCCCCGGCCGCGCCGGCGAGCACCGGCTGGCGGCACGCCCACTTCGCCGCCCGCTCGGCCGGCCCCGCCGGGCGCGCCAGGATCGGCCGCCCGCCGAGCCACCGGTCCAGGTCGTCGGCCAGGGCCGCCATCGAGGCGTACCGCCGGGCCGGGTTCTTCTCCAGGCACTTCATGGCGACGGTCTCCAGGTCCCGGTCGGCGCCGGGGTTCAGGGTGCGCGGCCGCGGGGCGTCCCGCTCCACCACCTGCAGCACCGTGTCGATCGCCGACTCCCCGCGGAACGGCGGCCGGCCGGTGAGCAGCTCGTACAGGATGGCGCCGAGGGCGTACACGTCGGCGGCGACGGTCAGCCCCTTCTTGCCGGTCGCCTGCTCGGGCGGCATGTAGCTCGGGGTGCCGACGATCGCCCCGCTCTGGGTGAGCTGGCTGTCGCCCTCCACCCGCTTCGCCAGCCCGAAGTCGGTGACGTGCGGCGCCCCGGCCGCGTCCACCAGGATGTTCGCCGGCTTCAGGTCGCGGTGGAGGAGCCCGTGGCGGTGGGCGTGATCGACCGCCCGGGCCACGGCCGCGACCAGCCGGGCGGCCGCGCGCGGGTCGGCGAGCAGCCCCGGCACGTGCTCGCCGAGGTTGCCGCCCTCGACGAGCTTCATGCTGAAGTAGTGCTGCCCGGCGTGCTCCCCGACCTCGTAGATGGGGACGATCCCCGGGTGGTCGAGGCCGGCCGCGACCTCGGCCTCGGCGCGGAACCGCTGCACGTCGGCCGGCGTCGCCAGCTCGCCGCGGAGGATCATCTTCAGGGCGACGACCCGGTTCAGACTCACCTGCCGGGCGCGGTAGACGACGCCCATGCCGCCGCGGGCGATCTCGCCGACGATCTCGTAGTCCCCGAAGTAGCGGATGACGGCGCCCGGGCAGGTAGCATCCGAAGCGGCCGAGCCGTCGAGCGTCTCGGCGAGCGGCGGCCGGGCGCGGAGCGGGGCGGCGACGCGCTCGACGGCGGACCGGTTCCGCAGGAACGAGGCGAGGTCGTCGGCGAGGTCGGGGTGGGCGGCGAGGAGGGCGGCGCGGTCGGGCGGGGCGCCGGCCTCGGCGGCGTGGAGGTAGTCGGCGAGCACCCGCTCGAGGCGGGCGTCGCGGTCCGGCGGGAGGGTGTCGTCGGCCACGGTCAGCCTCCGGTGAGGAGTTCGCGGAGCCGCTTCAGCCCGCGGTGGAGGAGCCCGGCCGTCGCCGCGTCGGTCCGGCCGAGGCGGCGGGCGGTCTCGGCCAGCGGGTGCCCGTGCAGGTGGTGGAGCACGACCGCCTCGCGCTGGCCGTCCGGCAGCGCCGCCAGCGCGTCGGCCAGGCGGATCAGGTCCTCGGCGCCGGCCGCGCGGGTGCTCGGAGACGGGTCACGCGCCGCCAGCGCGGCGACGCGGTCGGCCGACCGGCCGGGGTCGCCGAGCGGTTCCTCGCGCCGCACGTCCCGCTTGTCCCGCCGCAGCGCCCGGGCGGCGTCGCGGATGTTGTTCGCCAGCGCCTGCCGCAGCCACGCCGCCAGCGCGTCGTCGTCGCCACGGAACCGGCCGAGCCCGGCGTGCGCTTCGAGGAGCGTCTGTTGGACCACGTCGGACGGGTCGATCCGGCGGCCGGGGCCGGGGTCGAGTTGGACCCGGGCGAGGAGCAGCAGGTACGACCGGAACGCTTCCAGCGGGCGGTTCGGCGGCGGGTCCGGGGCGGTCATGCGGGGCCTCTGCCTACCGAAGCGCCGCCGCGGCCCGGACGGAGCGCGGCGGCCGTCGCTTTTCCCGCCGGCCGTTCGGAAAGTGGACTGTCACAAGCCGAGCACGTCGGCCATCGAGTACCGGCCGGCGGTCTTCGTCGCCAGGAACGTGGCCGCCAGCAGCGCCCCGCGGGCGTAGCTGTCGCGGCTGTGCCCCTTGTGGACCAGCTCCAGCGTCTCGCCGAGCGTCGTGAACACGATCGTGTGCTCGCCGACGTTGTCGCCGCCGCGGACCGCGTGGACGCCGATCTCGTCGGCCTGCCGCTCGCCGACCAGTCCCTCGCGGCCGTGGACGAACCGGCCGCCCTGCACGTCACGGATGACCTCGGCGAAGTGGACCGCCGTGCCGCTCGGCGAGTCCTTCTTGTAGCGGTGGTGCCGCTCGATGATCTCGGCGTCGAAGCCCTTCCCCTTGAGCGCCTCGGCCGTCAGGCGGACCAGCTTGAACAGCAGGTTCACGACCAGGCTCATGTTCGGGGCGAACAGGACCGCCGTCTCGTGCGCCGCGGCCTCGATCTCGGCCTTCTGGGCGTCGGTGTGGCCGGTGGTGGCGACGACCAGCGGGATGCGGCGCTGCACGCACACCGGCAGCACCGCCATCGTGCCGGCGGGCGCCGAGAAGTCGATGACGCAGTCCGGCCGCGGGTCCAGCGCCAGCTCCGACGTGACGGCGATGCCGATGGGACCGACGCCCGCGAGTTCGCCGGCGTCGCGGCCGAGGGCGGGGGCGCCGGGGGCGTCGAGGGCGGCGACGACGCGGAGGGCGGCGTCCTCCCGGGCGAGGGCGACGAGCCGCTGCCCCATCCGCCCGCCGGCGCCGTTGATGGCGATCGTGGTCTTCATGTGCGTGCTCAGGAGTCGAGGTATTTGGTCGGTAGCCGCAGGCTTTAGCCTGCGCTGACGTAGGCGCAGGCTAAAGCCTGCGGCTACCAGCGGGAGCGCCCAGGAACCACCGCATCAGGTGCCAGCCCGGGTCGAACGCCAGCCCGGCCGCCGCGGCCGTCGGCTCGTCGTAGCTCGTCTGGCCTGCCGGGGCGACGCCAGTCCCCGCGACCGCGAACGGCACCGCCCCGTGCGCGTGCGCCCGGGTGCGGATCGTCGTGCGGTGGTCCGGCGACACCAGGATGCGCCAGTCGCCGTGCCGCGGCAGCGCGTCCAGCAGCGGGCCGACGATGTCGCCGTCGATCCGCTCCAGTGCCTTCACCTTCTCGTCGGCGCGGCCCTCGTGGCTGGCCTCGTCCGGCGCCTCGACGTGGACGCACACCAGGTCGAACGCCCCCAGCGCCTCGACGCCGTAGCGGCCCTTCGCGGCGTAGTCGGTGTCGAGGTAGCCGGTCGCGCCGGGCACGTCGATGCGGTGCCAGCCGAGGAGCACGCCGACGCCGCGCACCAAATCGACGGCCGAGATGATGGCCCCGCGCGGGCCGTAGGTCGGCTCGAACGGCGCGATCCGCGGCGCCTTCCCCTGGCCCCACAGCCACACCTGCGTCGCCGGCTTCTCCCCCGCGGCGAGCCGCTTCGCGTTGACCGGGTGCGCCGCCAGGATCGGCTTGCTCCGCTCCATCAACTCGCGGAACACCTCGCCGCCGGGGCCGCTCGGCAGGAAGTCGGCAATCGGCCGGTCCGGGATGTCGTGCGGGGGTTGACATTTCGTTTGGGCGAAGGGTTCGGCGTCGCCCTTGCCGCGCCACACGAGGATGTTGCGGTACTGCACGCCGGGGTGAAACTCGATGACGCCGCCGGCCACCTCGCGGCCGCCGAGCTGCCTCTGAAGTTCGCGGATGAGCGGGGCGCCGTCCTCGCTGGAGATGTGGCCGGCGGTGAAGTCGCGCATGTGGCCGTCGGGCGCGTGGACGAGGTTGCAGCGGATGGCGTAGTCGTTCGGGCCGAGGTGGATGCCCATCGCCGCGGTTTCGAGCGGGGCGCGGCCGGTATACACGACCAGCGGGTCGTACCCGAACAGCGACAGCGTCGCCACGTCGGACGCGGGCGTGAGCGTCGGCGGCACGTTGTTGGCGCGGCCGACGACGCCGGTGCGGGCGATGCGGTCCATGTTCGGGAGGCGGGCGGCCTGGAGGGGCGTTTTGCCGCCGAGGGCGTCGAGCGGCTCGTCGGCGCAGCCGTCGGGGATGACGATGGCGTACTTCATGCCGGGGATTGTACCGCCGAATGCCGCTTGCGGCTTTGCGCCGCGGTGCATCGTCGCGAGCGGCGGAGATCGGGTACACTCAACGCCAGATTCTCGAAGAATCGCGGACCGCCCGGCGGGCGCCGCGGCACAGTACGGTGACGACAGCGGAGG